>JAOUCV010000109.1 GCA_029859555.1 Gammaproteobacteria bacterium | reverse complement strand
GATGCCACACGCATCATGTCGTCTTTGATGTCCTCATAGGTGATTACCGGCACATTGCGCTGGAAGTCAGCAACGCTCTTGATTGAGGCGAAGTCATAGCGCTTGCCGTATTCGGTGCCGGTGTTTCGGCGCACCATGTCCAGCAACAAGTCGGTTTGTACCTTGCCGGGATTCTCGCAGGCCTTGTCAAAACGTTTTGCCGCGCGTTTTCCTACAAATGCGATCAGTTTTCCTGCCAGTGACATCTTCACTCCCCAGCCTGGATAGGCTTGCAGAATTTTCAGTTAAAATTACATTTTATGCGGAAATGCTTGTGCGTGATTGTTCATAGCGCTGCAGTTTTTCCGCTGCAGGGGTGACGCCCATGCCATCCGCCTCAAGTGCCGGTGCCATGCCGCCGGGACCCACGGTGACATCCGGTTCGGTGATGTCTTCTTCCAGTAACAGTTGGCCATAGGAACCTTCACACCAGCGTGTTCCTGCGCTGCGCGTGGCGTAGTGCCTGCCTGCTGCCGACAGAATGCCGGCTTCACCCACCTGGGCACCGAGCTGGCATTTGAGTCCGGCAGTGCGTGCCAGTTGGTCGATGCGAGCGGCATTAATCAGGCCGCCACACTTGGAAATGCGCACGTTGAAGATGTCGCAGGCCTGTTCGCGGATCAGCCGGTGTGCATCATCCAGTGAACACAGCGATTCGTCTGCGACCACGGGTATCAGTTTGGCCGCCGTCACGGTGCGCATCCCTTCAAGGTCATCGCCGGGAACCGGCTGTTCGACACCGGTGAGCGAGAATGCCTTCATGGCGCCCAGCTGTCGCAGGGTTTCCCCGGCGGTCCAGGCACAATTGGCATCGATACGCAGTGTTACCTGGTCGCCGAGGATGGCGCGTGCGATTGTCAGGATCTCGAGATTGGCCTCCAGTGACGCACCCACCTTGATCTTGACGTCACCGACGCCGAATTTTGCCATGAAGCCTGCGTTTTGTTTCACAGACTCAATGTCATCGGTGGCAATCACGCCACTGTAGCGTACCTGCGGCGTCTGTACGGGCCCCAGCACCATGCCGGCACTGGTACCGAAGTGGCGACCCGCGAGATCAAGAACGGCGAGTTCTGCAGCACAAAAAGCGGCCTGCTGGTTGCGGGCCATGCTGTCGAGTAGCGGTACCAGCAGCGTGCTGCATTGTTCGAAGCTGTCCAGTTCGCACCCCAGCAACTGTGGCAGGATGCTGTTTGTCAGGTCCTGCTGGACAGTTTCGATGGTCTCTCCGGTGACATAGGGGCGCGGGCAGCATTCACCCCAGCCGATGTCACCTGAATCACTGTGTGCGGCCACCAGGATATTGCGCGCGACATTGCGTTCGGCAAGTGCGTGACGCACCGAGTGGCGCATCGGTATATCCACGGTGATGATGTCAAACTGAATCAGCTTCATGGGTTCGGGCCTGTTTCTCCTGCTGTGACAGACAGTTGCTGCTGTAACCAGTGATCCATATCCTGCACAAGCCTGTCGGGATCGTCAAACTGTACCGAATGTGTCTGTTCCGGGTAGTCGATGATAGTCAGTTTGTTGCTGTTACCCCGTTTTAGCGTCTCGATAACACCGGCATTGTTGATGATGCGGTCCTGACCGGCGAGAAACAGCAGTGTCGCTGTGTCGAGTGCCGTGATGTTGCTGTCGAGGTAGCTGTCCAGCCGGCTGCTCTGCCAGTAAAAGCGTGCCGTCGCATGTGTCAGCCTCGACGGGTCATCTTTAATATAGTCGAGATAGCGGGGCGTGGTAGTGAACATTTCCGGCTCGATCGGGCTGGCAATGGGACTTTCCGGGGAGATTTGTGCATACAGCAGAATTTTCAGTTTCACGGGCAGGCTGACATCCACCAGCGCCTTTATGCCGGGTGTGATCAATAGCAGCCCGTCCACATCCTGAGGATATTCAAGTTCATAGGCGGTTGCCAGTTTTCCACCCCAGGACAGTCCTGCCAGGAACACATGCCGGTAACGGGAGCGCAGCGGGGCAATAAAATCGTGTATATCATCCAGCAGGATCCGGTAGTGATTGATGTGCCCCGATACATAACCACGGTTTTCGCGGTTAATGCCGCTGCCACGGCGGTCAAGACTGAAAACATCATAGCCATGCCCGGCAAGCCGCGTGGCGGCCTGGGCAAACCAGCCGGCATGGCTTTCAATGCCATGCAGGTAAACCAGCGCAGTTTTTGCCTCTGCCCGGGTGTAGGCAATGTAGCCGAGGGTATCGCCGTCACGGGTCCGGTATTCCAGTTCATTGCCGGCAAGGGCTGCCTCGAGGACATACTGGTTACCAACATGAGTACCTGTCGCGAGGGCAAGGCCCGAAAATAACAGCAGGAATCCTGTCAAAAACAGTGGATGAAGGTAACGGAAAAACATCGTTGCCAATGTTACTCGCTGTGCCCGGTAGTTTGCAGGGGTAAATTGCAGTCGCCGGGCGCATCAATGCCGTAGGGAACCAGGGTGGTCTCTCTGCTGATGCGCCACTGCTGTTTTCCGAGTGATGTGATGGCCGTTTCGACCTGATCGCCCGGCTCCAGGTAGCGGCTCTCCTGGAGCTGTTCTTCAGAGTCCTCGATCATCTGCCGGCGTGCACCACCCGGGCTGAACCCGCCACGTACAAACAGGTCCAGCTTGCCCAGCAGTCCGGGTGCCTGGATTGCGGTACCGCCGGGTGTGCCGGTAAGAACAAGGCTGCCGGCAGGAATGATGCCTGCCGCTGTCTGTGTATACCGGGGTTTACCGTCAGCATCACGCATGCAGGTGCGCAGTCCCTGCTGGTGGCGTGACACCAGCAGGCGGATAATTTGCCATGGACCGAGGATCATGCGGCCAGTATCGGAGGACTGTAAGCGGCGTGTGCGTGCCGGGTGCCTGCCTTGTGCCGCTTCTTCGACAGTCAAAGTGAGTTCGAGTCTGTCATTGCCCTCGGCAGCTGCGCGCGGTTGCAGGTGTCGCCCATGGATCATCCAGGGCCCTGTGGGCAAATAACCGGGGTGCGACTTGCCGCGGGTGTAGCCATGCACACTGTCAAGAATGATCGGTTCCCGGTCGGAGACATCGTTCGCTGCAAGGAAGGCAACGCTGTTGATAAAGTCCTGATAGCCCGGCGGGGCTGCGTTCAGATCCAGGTCTTCCAGCAACACCATGGCGAGTTCGATTTCATAGTCCAGTAATAACACCGGGCGGGGCGGGTAACTGCCGGCCTTGGCACCCGCCCGTATCGGGCTATAGGCTCCGCCAGGCGCGAGGGCTTTCGGAAACACCAGTACATCATCAGTTGACAGGTCGGCATGGGATGCGCCACTGGTTTCCTCGCGATGTTCGCGGTAGTTCAGGCCGATACCGACAATAAACCGTTGCTCGTTATCCAGTTGCCTGAGCGTGATTTCAACCGGTGGCCTGATGTCGGTTGCGAGTCGCTGCTGCGAGAGTGTTTCGATGAGTTTTCCGGCGAACTGGTCCTGTTTTGCAACAGTATCTGCGCTGCTGAATGCCTGTTTAAGTTGTGCCGGAGAGGCTGCTACAGTTGCCGGGCTACACAAGTCCTTGTTGACACCACCAAGGTTGTAGACCGTAGCAGGAATACCGTCAGGCGCGGTGAGCACGAGTCCATAGCAACTCAGCCCCTGGTATTGTTCGACATGGGAGACATAGCGCATGATGCGGGGAAGCGTGGACCCGGAGCCATCTTGCGCAATCAGCGGTAGCGGCAACAGGCAGGCGCAGGCCAGCAAGGTGAGAAGGTAATGATGCATGTTATTCCGTCCCGGCATTCTGTCCCAGCCACTCCGGATGCTGGTCCCAGTAGCGGTGCGCATCTGTCTGTGTCCAGCTGTCAGCACCCATGATTGCCTGCAGTTGCTCAATGAGGATCTGCGCGGTTTGCGGACGCGCATCAGGATCGCGTTCCAGGCAATCACTGACCAGTTGGTCCAGTGCTGCGTCGACACTTACGAATTCGCTTACCCTCGGTGCCGGGTTGGCAACCACCTGGTAGGCAATGTCCATGGAACTTGTGCCTTCATACACCTGCTTGCCGGTCAGCAGGTTGAAAGCGACGGCGCCGACGGAATACAGGTCCGAGCGGCAGTCAATATTTTGCGGATTGCTGAGACGCTCAGGCGCAATGTAGGGCGGGGTGCCGGGAATCGCGTCGGCAACGGTATGCTCAATGGTTGTGTTCATGTCTTTTACCAGGCCGAAGTCCAGTACCTTGACAAAATCCAGCTGCCCGCCCCGGTCGGTTAGGATAATGTTCATGGGCTTGATATCGCGGTGTATAAAGCCACGCGCATGTGCCTCGCTCAGGGAACCGCACATCTGGCACAGTATATGGATGGCCCGGTTGGCAGGGATGGCGCCATCTTCCTCGATCAGGCGGGCGAGATCGATGCCTGGCAGATACTCCATCACATAGTAGAACACGCCGTCACGGGTGTGACCGTAATCATAGATCTCGATAGTGTTGGGATGGGTTAGCTGGCTGGTCAGCTGTACCTCGTGTTCGAAGCGGCTCAGGTTCCCGGCATCCACCTTTGCAGCGCTGATTAATTTTATCGCGGTAGGGCGTCGCAGCAAGGCATGACGTGCAATATAGACCTTGCCCATGCCGCCTTCGCCGATCTTTTTCTCCAGTGTGTACTGCCCCAGCTGCTTGAACTCTTCAATGCGGTTCCCGAGACGGCTGACGATTATGCTGAAAATGACCAGGCCGGCCAGTGCTACAAGCAATAGTATGGCAAACACCCAGTAGGCGATTTCTATCGGCCGCAGGGCGCCAAATGCCTCGGCCGCATTTACCTCGGTGGCGACACCAAAACCGAGTCCTGGTATCCAGCGCGCTGCGCCCACCACCGGAACACCGCGGTAATCACGATAGCGTTCCAGTACTACATGCTGGCGTGAGTGATCGGCAAGGGCCGTGGCAATCAACCGTGTCAGGGGACGGGCAGCCATCGGCGTATCAGTGTGGTATCCCCTGAGCAGGTTGCCGCCCGGGTCACGCAGCTCGATGCGCAGCACGGCTCTCACGCTTGCTGCATTCGGCAGGATACCGTTTTCCTTCAGCGACTCAAGGTGTCGTGTGTCGGACAGCATCTTGCCGTCGGCAGCGAAGGCATAGGTGTCGCCGCTTTCACCCATACGGGCGATAGAGAGGATGCGGGTAAAGTCCTTTTCCGGCTGTACGAACAACAGCAATGCTGCCTGGGATCGACTGGCTTCGCCGGTAATGATGGCAGAGACACCCATGATTGTGGTGTCCTCCTGCAGCGATTTGTGATTCAGGTACTGGCCCCGCCAGAAAGGCTGAATCCAGCCGCCCTGTTCGTTAAAGATGCTGGCGAGGTCGGCCAGTCCCTGGGGGCTCATCTGATGACCGATAATGTGCTCGTCTGCTGCGGTTGTGGCAAGAATCAGGCCGGCAGAATTGACGATGGCGAAGCCGAGGTAACTGTCGGGATCGAGCAGGGGGTCGAGCAGTTCGTGCAGTCGTGCCTGTTGCGGTGCGGACTGCAAGTCTCGAATCGGGTCAGGTGTTGTCGCTGCCAGTTGCTGCAAGGCCTGTGTCAGTTTGCTCAGCTTTGCATCTTCGGCCCACGAGTCGACGGTGGCGCGTTCCTGGGCCATCCAGAATTCAAGTGCTGCAATGTCTGCTGCCAGAATGGTTTGCAGGTTTTCAGAAATTATCTGGTGCAAGGCGTCCTCGACCCGGTTATGGATCCAGATGCCGGTGAGTACAAAGGCTGTTATCGCGAGTAGCAGCAGCAGTTTCCAGCCGTGTTTGCGGCGGCCGGGCGCCGCAGAAGTCGCGGTGCCGGTTTGCCAGCGCAGTTTGCTGATGTTGCCGCTATGCTGGCTGCTCATGTGGATGTCATTTACCCGTTATTAAATGAAAAAAATGGCAATTCGGCTGGCGATCGCAATCTATAGTAACGGTCGGGGCCTGAAAAATAAAATGACCTCGATACACCTGTGTCAGCGCGATGATGCCCGTTGTTTTTGGCCTTGCCGTGGCAGCCAGGCTCTTTTACCCTGTTTACCATGAACAAGGTACAGCAATGACAAAACAGCACGGGAGATGCGTTGTTGCAACGGCGCAGATCGCTGGTACGCGCGACTACCAGGAAGACAGTGTGGCGGTACACGTGCTTGCAGGCGCTGCGGCAAAGCGTGCCGGTGAACTGTTGCTGGTACTGGCAGACGGGATGGGTGGTCATGTCGGCGGTCAAATAGCCAGTCGCCTGGTGGTGGAGCAGTTCTGCCAGGACTATACAAACACTGAGGCCAGTGTTGTCGGGGCCTTGCGCAGCAGCCTGAATAGCGCCAATGAGCAGCTCGCAGAGGCGGTGGCGGAGACGCCCGGGCTGAAGGGTATGGGGACGACACTGGTTGGCTGTGTCATTCAGGGAAATGATCTCTACTGGATCAGTATCGGCGATTCACCCCTGTGGCTGTTTCGTGACGGCTGTTTGCAACGTCTCAATGCTGATCACTCCATGCTGCCGCTGCTGGATGAAATGGTCAGGAACGGCGAGCTCAGCAGTGCAGCGGCGAAAAAAGATATGCGCAGGCACATGTTGCGCTCTGCAGTGGCGGGAAAAGTACTGGAGCTGGTCGATCTGTGCGCCGAACCTCGTCGATTGCAGGCGGATGATATTGTCCTGCTGGCCAGTGACGGGGTTGAAACGCTGGCTGAAGATGAACTGATTGCGGTGTTGGAAAAATACCCTGAGCAGACGCCACAGCAATTGGCCGATAACATCATGGACCGCATCGGGGCGGCCGGCAACAGCGCCCAGGATAACGCCTCCATTATTCTATGCCGGTGCGAATAGCGCCTGCTTAAAGCTATGCCGTAAAGAAAACCGGAACTGGCCACGGAATCCACGGATGAACGCGGAAAAATAAATTAAAAAATTGCAGGAGCGGACCCTGTCCGCGATTGCGATGTTAATTATGTTCGCGCCTGCGTTCGATAATTGAAGTTATTAACTTTTCCGATAGCTGTCAGCTGCGTGTCGTGCGAATGCGTGCGAGGATGTCCTTGCGCGCCCCGGCCAGCATCGAATCGCGATCAATCGTGTCGAGAATATTACGAATCACCTGCTTGGGCCCGTCC
>JAOUCV010000454.1 GCA_029859555.1 Gammaproteobacteria bacterium | reverse complement strand
GCGCGAGATAATTTCGCCAGATACCAAGGCATCGTTGTCACGGTTTGCCGCAGATTGCTGTTATCTGCACCGCCTTAATATCACTGCACCTTTTTCAGCAGTAATAAACTCGCTGGTAAATTCGGGGAATTCCTGTGTCCACATGTCTACAATGGTCTTTTCGTCAGGGCGAGCGGCATCATCCATCAGAACAGTTGTGTTACCGGAGAAATGCGTATGCAGTAATGGCAGTGCCGGATATCTTGAGTTGGTTTGTATCTGACCGGGCGGCCCGTCAATTACCAGTAGATCCAGCGGTTCGTCTTTATTGATTTTGGCTGTGTCATACCAGTCCCACTGTCCCTGCTCGAGCTGAACACTTGTCAGGGGTGCGTGCACCACTTCTGCAAATCTTTCCAGATTGTGGCGCTTGATGTTTTCACGTGATTGAGCACAATATTTGGCGTCATGGTCATATGAAACGATCCTGCCATGACCAACCAGTTCAAGACAGTAGGCAATAAGCAGTGTCGAGACGCCGCTGCCAAGCTCCACCACAACATAAGGTTTCTTGTTAAGAATTTCAGAGACCAGCAGTACGCCAAAATCAGGTGAGATTGCCCAGCCACGCATCGGTGGTAACGGGTAGCGAATCGGCAGTATCGAGGTGAGGGAAGTTAGTGCTTCCAGCTGCTGATAGAGCTTGTCTCCAATGTCCTTTTGCGCTGCAAGGATTTCTGCAGATTGTTGCGCGAGTAGCGCTTTAATATTGTCCGGGATGTCTTCCATGCTGTTGTATCCTGTTTACATATTGCCTGAAGCGGGTAAACTCCAGAAATAGTTGTATTGTCTGCCACGATTTTCTGCACCTTAATCTGATTATATCTTCTGACAATGGGTACACAGCAAGCGCTCATTGAGCAGATCAGGAAAAAACAACTGATCTTCACGGTTACTGCCGGGCGTACCGGAACTGCTTATCTGCATAAGCTGTTCGGGTTGTTTCCCGGGGTTGACAGTGTTCATGAAGATGAGCCCAGTTATGTGCATGTGATGCGCCGCGTGCAAACGCAACCTGCCGAGGCCGTTGCCTTTCTCACCCGATTCAAGTTCCCTGTAATTGCTGCGAGCAAGGCACATGTTTACGCAGAGACCAGTCACCTGTTCTGCAAGGGTTTCCTGGAGCCGATGATCGGTCTTGATATTTATCCGGACCTGCTGTTGTTGCGACGAAATCCGAGAAGTATTGCCCGGAGTCTGCTGGAGCGAAATACCATCCCCGGGCGCACCTCCACCGGTACCGATTACCTGTTGTGTCCTGATGATCCCAATACCTTGCCATTACCGCACTGGACCGGGTTGTCGGATTATCAGTTGTGTTTCTGGTATGCGCTGGAGATTGAATGTCGACAGCAACGCTATGGTGATTATCTGCGACAGCTGGGCAGCAATGTCTTTGACTGCACGGCAAATGAGCTGCATAGCCCGGATTGTTTTCTTGCCATGGCCGAAACTTTCTCGCTTGATGCAAAGGAGCGTGAAGTATTGCTGCGCCGGCATGGTGAAGTGTCAAAAACAGACTTCAATATGACGCCGGTAAAACAGCAGCTCAACGAGAACCCGGAAGCATCAGAGCAGCAGGTCTGGGAGGCAATCGCTTACTATGAGCCCTTGTTGCGCCGGCGCTTGATGGACCGATATGGTGATGCCTGGTAGAACGGCGATCGTCAGCAGGTTCAGCAGGTTCAACAGGGCGGCTTGACCGGGCTGGCAGATTTTCAGACTTGTGCGGTATTCCATTGTTGCAGGATGTTGCAGCTCATAGAGTAGTTGATGTGAGCTTAAAACGGCACAAATGGGGCGCTAATCAGTTATTTTCGCGATAATTATTTGAACAACCGGGGCGTCTGGTTTAACCTTTCGCGTCCGGTTGATAGCAGGCCGGGCGAAGAATACCGGAGAGGTGGCCGAGTGGTCGAAGGCGCACGCCTGGAAAGTGTGTAAACGGCAACGTTTCGAGGGTTCGAATCCCTCCCTCTCCGCCAATAACTGGATTTGAACCCTCGAAATATATCAGGCGGTTCGACAAGCGACTGGAAGTCGCGCAGAACGTCGTCCACAGGACGGCGGCCCCGCAGGGGTGAGGGCC
>JAOUCV010000108.1 GCA_029859555.1 Gammaproteobacteria bacterium | reverse complement strand
CCAGATGACTGTCGACGTATTCGGTTTCGATGCTAGTGAGTTTATACCGGAAGTCACCGATTACGTGGGTGCAACTTCGTTCCTGCCGGTTGCCCAGAAGTCTGATGTCTGCTTGTTTATCTGATTCGCTTCAGATGGTCTAGGCAGCTGTTTACAGGGTTGCTTGAGTAATGTGAAGGGCGTGCAATTGCACGCCCTTTGTTTTTCAGAAATGTAATCTTACTGGCGTGGCATGCAGCAAAATTATTCTTTCAGTGATCATAGTCAGCCACGCCTGACTGCAGTGTTGCCGGCATGCAGGTTTGTGCGGTGGTTTCAATGATTGGTCTGCTGCAGCGTGTGCGGCAGGCACATGTGGAAATTGCCGGGCAGCGTGTTGCCGAAATTGGTTCGGGCCTGCTGGTACTGATAGGTGTACAGCAGCAGGATGGCGAAAATGAGGCCGACCGGTTGCTGCAGCGGTTGCTGGGTTATCGTGTGTTTGCCGATACGACAGGAAAAATGAACCTGAATATTTCCCAGGCAGGCGGTGCTCTGTTGCTGGTGCCGCAATTTACGCTGGCCGCAGATACCCGTAACGGCATGCGCCCCGGATTTTCAACAGCCGCCGTCCCGGCAGAGGGCGAGCGTCTGTTTGAATACCTGTTACAACAGGCTCGAAAGCATTCCCCCGAGATTGCTGCCGGGCAATTTGGCGCTGATATGCAGGTGTCCCTGGTCAACGACGGTCCGGTTACTTTCTGGCTGGAGGTTAAACCGGGGTAGTAAACTGTTAATATGACCGGGTACCACACCGGGTGTGCAGCTTATTAATTATTGATTTAAGAAGGTGTTTTCTATGTCACAGCGGCAGGCTACAGTTGATCGCGATACCCTGGAGACGCAGATAAGCGTCTCCGTTAACCTTGATGGAACCGGCAAGGCGTCTCTGGACACCGGTCTGCCATTTCTGGACCACATGCTGGACCAGGTGGCCCGCCACGGGATGATAGATCTCGATATCAGGGCGAAGGGCGACCTGCACATTGATGCGCATCACACGGTTGAAGATATCGGCATTACCATTGGTCAGGCTATCGGACAGGCGCTGACGGACAAGCGCGGTATCCGCCGCTATGGCCATGCCTATGTGCCGCTGGACGAGGCCTTGTCGCGTGTGGTCATCGATTTTTCCGGACGACCCGGGCTGGAGTATCACGCGGTGTATCCACGTGCGCGTATTGGCGACTTCGATGTTGACCTGCTGCATGAATTTTTCCAGGGCTTTTGTAATCATGCGCTGGTTACTCTGCACATTGATTGTCTGCGTGGTGAGAATGCACACCACATTGCCGAAACCATATTCAAGGCCTTCGGTCGTGCAGTGCGCATGGCGCTGGAGACCGATACCGCGATGGGCAACCAGTTGCCTTCAACCAAGGGAAGTCTCTGAACTGACCCGCGAAGGTCAGGCCTGTCTGCGTATCTATCATGACTTCTGTTGCAATCATCGACTACGGTATGGGCAATCTGCACTCCATTGCCAAGGCGCTGGAGCACGTTTCAGGCAAGCAGCGTATTGTTGTGTCCAGTGACCGGGAGCAGATTTTGTCAGCCGAACGTG
Source organism: Gammaproteobacteria bacterium (assembly GCA_029859555.1). GTDB lineage: Bacteria > Pseudomonadota > Gammaproteobacteria > UBA9214 > UBA9214 > UBA9214. Next base: position 5,578 of record JAOUCV010000108.1, on the reverse strand, counting down.
TGGTCTTTCCGGGTGTCGGTGCGATTCGTGATTGCATGTCGGAGTTGCAGAAAACAGGTCTCGACGAGGTGGTCATCCGTGCCGCTGCTGACCGCCCGGTGCTGGGTGTTTGTCTCGGTATGCAGGCATTGCTGGATAGCAGTGAGGAGAATACTGGAACCGACTGTCTTGGGCTGTTTTCAGGCAAAGTCCTGCATTTTTCAAAAGATATGCATGAAGCAGGCAGTGGTGACCGGCTCAAGATTCCCCACATGGGCTGGAACCAGGTACTGCCGACGTACCAGCATCCCATGTGGAAGGATATACCCGCAAACAGCCGCTTCTATTTCGTGCACAGTTATTACACTGCGCCCGATAATGCTGAAGATGTTGCTGCCACGACACCTTACGGGATTGAGTTTACGTCTGTGATTGCCAGGGATAATATTTTTGCGGTGCAGTTTCACCCGGAAAAGAGCCAGCATGCCGGTCTGCAACTGCTATCAAATTTTGTTGGCTGGAATGGGGAGTCCTGATACATGTTACTAATACCCGCGATTGACCTGAAAGACGGGAAATGTGTACGTCTGCGCCAGGGTCGAATGGAAGACGAGACGATCTTTGGTGATGACCCGGTCGCAGTGGCCGAGCGCTGGGTTGAAGCCGGTGCGCGCCGCCTGCATATGGTCGACCTGAACGGTGCATTTGCCGGCAAGCCGGTGAATGCAGCAGCTGTTCGTGCGGTTGCGGAAGCCTTCCCGGATCTGCCTATCCAGGTGGGTGGGGGTATACGTGACGAGGAAACAGTTCAGGCCTATCTGGATGCCGGTGTACAGTTCACCATTATTGGCACCGCGGCGGTAAGCGCGCCACATTTTGTTAATGACCTGTGTGCGGAGTTCCCCGGGCATATTATCGTCGGGCTGGATGCGAAGGATGGCAAGGTTGCGATTGATGGCTGGTCTAAATTGTCGCATCACCCGGTGATCGACATGGCGCAACGTTTTGAAAACGATGGTGTGGAAGCAATTATTTTCACCGATATAGGACGTGACGGTATGATGAGCGGTGTCAATGTTGAGTCAACTGTTGAGCTGGCGCAGGCGATTCACATACCGGTGATTGCTTCCGGCGGCATCACCAATATGGACGATATCCAGACATTGTGTGGCGTGGCTGATGAGGGAATCATAGGTGCTATTACAGGTCGGGCCATCTATGAAGGCACGCTTGACCTGGCGGAAGCGCAGAAGCTCGCTGACAGCCTGTGCGGGTCGGCGGCAGGCTAGAAAGTCATGGGTCTTGCCAAGCGAATAATCCCCTGTCTTGATGTTGATGCCGGTCGTGTTGTCAAAGGTGTTCAGTTTGTCGATATTCGTGATGCCGGTGACCCGGTAGAGATTGCAAGACGCTATGACAAGGAAGGTGCAGATGAATTGACCTTTCTTGATATAACGGCGAGCTCGGACCAGCGCGATACCATGGTTCATGTTGTAGAGAAGGTCGCGGGCGAGGTTTTTATTCCGCTGACGGTCGGTGGTGGTATCCGTGAAGTTGCGGATATACGCCGTATGTTAAATGCCGGTGCAGACAAGGTGGGTATTAATACTGCTGCCGTGTTCAATCCTGAATTTGTGAAACAGGCAGCAGCACGATTTGGTTCGCAGTGTATAGTGGTGGCGATTGATGCAAAGCAGGTAAGCAAAGCAGGAGAACTGCAGCGCTGGGAGATATTTACGCACGGTGGACGCAAGCCTACCGGTATCGATGCAATTGAATGGGCGCAGCGCATGAACCAGTACGGTGCCGGGGAGATTCTGTTGACCAGTATGGATCGCGATGGCACGCGGGACGGATTTGACCTGGCACTGACGCGCGCTGTCAGCGAGGCGGTCGATGTGCCGGTTATTGCCTCTGGTGGTGTCGGCAACCTTCAGCATCTGGCTGACGGAGTTATCGAAGGCAAGGCGGATGCCGTGCTGGCGGCCAGTATCTTTCATTTTGCCGAATACACTGTCGGACAGGCAAAACAGCGTATGGCAGACTGTGGTATCGAGGTAAGGTTATAGTTGTTTACTGTCAACCATAGTCAGGTAACGACCAATGCAGGGTGATGCGTGGCTGGATGAGGTCAAGTGGGACGATGACGGCCTGGTGCCGGCCATTGCACAGGATGCAGTTGATGGCAGGATTCTGATGATGGCGTGGATGAATCGTGAAGCCCTGGGCCTGACTGCGCAGAAAGGCCAGGCAGTGTACTGGTCACGATCAAGAAAAAAACTCTGGCACAAGGGTGAAGAGTCGGGTCATCAGCAGAAGGTTAGCGAAATCCGTCTCGACTGTGATAACGATGTCGTGGTGCTGCAGGTGCAACAAAGTGGCGGCATTGCCTGTCATACCGGCAGGCGCAGTTGTTTTTACCAGCGTCTTGAAGAACAGCGCTGGGTGACGGTTGAACCGGTGTTGAAAGACCCGGCGTCGATTTATGGCAAACATTGACGGCTATTGCCGGGAATTGCAGGTAAGTAAATGTGAGTGATACATTGGAAAAACTGGCCGGGGTTATAGAGGCACGCAAGCTGGCAGCCGCTGATGAGTCCTATGTGGCAAGTTTGTTTGACAAAGGCATGAATACCATTCTCAAAAAAATAGGTGAGGAGGCGACAGAAATGATCGTTGCCGCCAAAGAGGATGATGACGCGCAACTGGTTTATGAGACTGCAGACCTCTGGTTTCATACGCTGGTGATGCTGTCTGCGCGAGGTCTTGGACCTGCAGATGTACTCGCAGAGCTGGAGCGGCGCTTTGGGCTGTCGGGGCTGGCAGAGAAAGCTGCGCGGGACAAGTAGGTTACTTTGTAGCTATATGCTGTGTAATGACACAGCTGGAGAAAAATCATGGGTATTAGTATTTGGCAATTATTGATTATTCTGGCCATAGTGCTGGTGTTGTTTGGCGCCAAGCGCCTGAAAAATGTTGGCTCTGATCTTGGCGGTGCGATCAAGGGTTTTAAGCAATCAATGCGCGAAGGTGAAGAAGATGCAGGTGACAAGAGCATTGAGGACAAGGATGGCGGTAATGTTATCGATGCCGAAGTTACGCGGCATGACAAGGACAAGGTCTGACTGAACATCCTGTAATAAGAATTACGCAGGCACCATTATGTTCGATATCGGTTTTACGGAAATTATTTTTATCATGGTCATCACGCTGCTGGTGGTGGGACCAGAACGCTTGCCGCGTATTGCGCGTACAGCAGGATTATGGGTTGGCAAGTTGCGTGGATTTGTTTCCACGGTGAAGGCTGATATAGACAAGGAACTGGCTACAGAAGAACTCAAGAAAGTACTCCAGAAACAGGCATCTTCACCAGAGCTTGAAGAGCTGGTAGACACAGTGACCGGTAATCCCCTGCAGGCCGGTGAGCACTCTGCCGGGACGAAAATAAAACAGGCCGTCGCACGTCCATCCGATTCCAGTGCGGATGAAAAACCCGAATAACCAGGATCAGGGTGCGCCGGGCCTGGATGAAAGCGAGCAGCCGCTGCTTTTTCACCTGATTGAATTGCGTGACCGCCTGTTGCGGATGGTGCTGGTTGTGGCAGTGCTGTTTGTGATGCTGGTGCCTTTCTCAAACACCCTGTTTTCGATGTTGTCCGGCCCGTTACTGGCACATATGCCTGAAGACGGCAGCATGATTGCTATCGAAGTTGCATCGCCATTTCTGATTCCCTTCAAACTGACACTGTTTCTGGCGGTGTTTATTGCCATTCCCTATGTGCTCTACCAGTTATGGTCATTTGTTGCGCCAGGCCTGTACCGGCATGAGCGTCGACTGGTGGTGCCGTTGCTGGTATCCAGCACCTTACTGTTCTATGCCGGAGCAGCATTTGCCTACTTTGTGGTTTTTCCGCTGGTGTTTGCTTTTTTTACGGCGGCAGCCCCGGAGGGGGTGTCGGTGATGACGGATATCAGTCGTTACCTGGATTTTGTACTGACGTTGTTTTTTGCATTTGGTGCGGCATTCGAGGTGCCGGTTGTCACGGTATTGCTGGTCATGACGGGCATGACGACACAGAAGGCATTACGGGAAAAGCGTCCTTATGTAATTGTCGGCGCATTCGTTCTTGGCATGTTATTGACTCCGCCGGATGTGATTTCGCAGACATTGCTGGCGGTGCCTGTATGGCTGTTGTTTGAGTTGGGGCTGTACTTTTCAGGCTGGTTTGTCAGGAACAGGGAGAATACACCGGCTGATGCAGTGGCGCCTGATTACACACCAATGAGTGAGGCGGAAATGGATGCGGAGCTTGATCGCATGGAAGATGAAGACAAACCTGAACGCCGCTAGTTTCTGTTAACAACCGACTTCAACGGCTGTTCGTCTGACATTTCTTCAATGCGGAAGTCGACCGGTTCACTGTTGAGCCCGATTTCAATAGGTACAGGTCTGGCTATGAAGTAGCCCTGTGCATAGTCAACACCGACCTCGCGAACTGCAGCCAGCGTTTCCGCGTCTTCAACAAATTCAGCAATGGTCTTTATATTCATGGTGTGGCCGATCTGGTTGATCGCCTTTACCATGGCGTGATCAATGTTGTCCCTGACCATGTTCTTCACAAAGCAGCCGTCAAGTTTCAGATAGTCAACTGGCAGGTTTTTCAGATAACCAAAAGAACTCAGGCCAACGCCAAAATCATCCAGTGCAAACCTGCACCCCATTTCGCGAAGTGTCGAAATCAGTTGCGAAGCATTGCAGAGGTTGGCGATAACAGCGGTCTCGGTGATTTCAAATACCAGAATTTCAGGAGATACACCGCTGCTTTTTATTTCTTCGACAAGAAAATCCATGAAGCGCTCGTCTGAAAGCGACTGGCCGGACAGATTGATGCAGCAGGAACTGACGCGCCCGTATTTGTGGGTATCGTTTTGAATCAGCATATGAAATGTATTGGAAACCACCCAGCGATCGATGGCGGGCATTACCTGGTAACGTTCAGCGGCCGGAATAAATGCTCCGGGACCGACTATCTTGTTACTGTCGTCCAGCATGCGAATAAGCACTTCACCATGTATGGTGTTCTGCTCTCCCGGTTTGTGAGAGAGCTTGGCAATCGGCTGAAAGAACAGTCTGAAACGATTCTGGTCAAGAACATCCTGGATGCGTTGCACCCATTGCATCTGGCCGTGTTGTTTTAGTACAGCTTCATCGTTTGGCTGGTATATGTGTATGCGATTTCTGCCCTGGTCTTTTGCAACATAGCAGGCAGAATCTGCCGCACTCAGAACATCACTGAGCGTACCACTTTCACTGGTGATCGGGACAAGTCCGATACTGACACCAATTCTGAAAGAAGTGTTGTCCCATACAAAGCGAAAGTCTTCCACAATCTGGCGAACGGTTTCTGCAATGTGTTGTGCTTTCTCAATGGGGCATCCTTCAAGCAGCACACCGAATTCATCGCCACCCAGCCGTGCCAGTGTGTCTGCTTCACGCAGCTCCATACGCAGTTTGACGGTCAGCTGTTTCAACAGTTCATCGCCGGCAAAGTGACCGCTGGTATCGTTTACAACCTTGAAGTTATCGAGATCCAGATAG
>JAOUCV010000107.1 GCA_029859555.1 Gammaproteobacteria bacterium | reverse complement strand
AAGTCCAGTTCCCAGGCAGCGTCGAAGCCAGTACCGGCCTGGCTGAAATACTTGTCCGTGAAGGGGGTTTCCTTGCCGCGGTTGTAACTGTAGTTGCCGGATACCGACTGGCTTTGCGGATACAGGCTGCCGGTGACAATACCCAGTTGCGCGCGGGCCTCCAATACCCTGAGGCCGGCTATCTGCAGGCTCAGGTTCTGTTCGTAGGCATTTTGTATCAGGTTATTCAGTACCGGGTCATTGAAGATCTTCCACCACTCGCTGCCGACAGACGGCTGGCGGCTAATGCCAGCGCTGTCTCCGTCTGTCCATTCATCGGTCACCTGCGCATCGGGCGTTTTGAAATCTGGGCCAATCATGGCGCAACCGGTGGTGAGGATGGCGGCGCATAACGGCAGGCTGCGTATTGCCTGTTGCAGCTGTCTGCAGAAGTCCGGTTTGAAGCGTTGGGTGTGCATGGTCAGGCGATAAGATATCATTATTGTGGTGGTGGTTGTTCTGGCGGCTGCATTGCCGGTTGCCGGCACTGGCAATATACTCATGCCCGTATGGTACACTCGCGTCACACAGGTCGGAACCGGAATAACCTCATTGCAGCAAATTACCGAACAAAATAATTTTGTATTTTTGCTCTTCGGATTGATCCTGCTGCTGTTTGTAGGGGCCCTGATGGATTATTTTCCGGGTGATACCGGGCCGAGGATCGTGCAGGGAGCCACGGTGGCAGCGCTGCTAATAGGTACCGGAAGTCAGAAGAAGAACCGCTCCCATTTTTTTGTCAGTATTGTTTTTGTAGTGCTAATGCTGGTGATGATTGTTGCGGGCTCGTTGATAGACAGGGCTGGCTTTGACTATTTACACCTGTTGATACTGCTGAGCTTCCTTGTCTGGATGACCTGGTTGGCAGTGCGCCAGGTGTTGTTTACCGGTTCGATTACCAGTAATGACATTGTTGGTGCCATTTGTATCTACATGTTGCTGGGTATGATCTGGGCAATACTGTACCTGATACTTGCACAGATAGTACCTGGCGCCTTTAATGGTGTTCCCCATGCTCCGTGGCTGGAGAACTTTTCTACTGCCATCTACTTCAGTTTTGTGACGATTACCACGCTGGGCTACGGCGACGTTTCACCGGCTATACCGCTGGCGCGATTTTTAGTCATCATGGAAGCCATCATCGGGGTGTTCTATATGGCGATATTGGTGGCCAGTTTGATTGGTGTGCGTATGTCTATTCGTGATGCGGAACGCAAGCAATGACAGGACGGTTTTGTGGAAATACTCATTATTAGTCCTTTTAACAAGAGTAACTTTAATTAAAAGTAACAAGGAGCAATCATGAACAATTCATCACGGTCTGAAGAGGACAAGGCATTCCACAAGAGAACGCTGGATGCGGCTATCCGCATCAGTCTGCTGGCGCTGCTGATTTTATGGTGCTTCAATATCGTCAAGCCGTTTATCATGCCGGTGCTGTGGGGCGCCATCATGGCGGTGGCGATTTATCCGTTGTTTGTCAAAGCCTATACCGCCTTTGGCGGTCGCCAGAAACTGACAGCGACTTTGATTACGCTGCTGGCGCTCACCATATTAATAGTACCCACAGTGATACTTTCCGGTTCCCTGGTTGAGAGCTCGAAATCACTGGCAGAGCAGGTTGAGACCGGTACCCTGGTGGTGCCGCCGCCCTCTGATACGGTAAAAGACTGGCCGCTGGTTGGTGAGAAACTGCATGGTGCCTGGTCGCTGGCCTCCTATAATCTGGAGGGAGCCCTTAAGAAATTCAAACCGCAGGTAGAGGCTGTCAGCAAGTGGCTGTTATCAGCAGCTGCCGGTGTCGGTGCCGGGATACTGATGTTTGTCGTTTCCATTATTATTGCCGGCGCATTCCTGGTCTACGGGCAAAGTGGCAGCAAGGCAATGGAGACAATTGCCGCCCGGGTGATGGGCAAGAAGGGAGGTGAGGACTTCGTCGAGCTTGCCGGTGCTACCATTCGCAGTGTTGCCCAGGGCGTGTTGGGTGTGGCACTGATCCAGTCAATACTTGCCGGTATCGGCTTGCTGGTGATGGGGGTGCCCTATGCCGGTGTCTGGGCCGGGCTGGTGCTGCTGCTGGCGATTATCCAGTTGCCGCCACTCCTGATCCTGGCTCCCATTGTTGTCTATGAATTCTCTGTTGCGGAAACTGTACCTGCAGTCATTTTCATGATCTATAGCCTGATAGTCAGTTCCAGTGATGCCTTTCTGAAGCCGCTGTTTCTTGGCCGTGGTATGGATATTCCCATGCTGGTGATTCTGCTGGGTGCGATTGGCGGCATGGTGCTTTCCGGCATCATCGGTCTGTTTGTCGGTGCCGTGGTGCTGGCGGTTGGTTACACCCTGTTCACACTCTGGCTTGAGCAGGGGACGCCTGCTCCAGAGGCAGAATCTGCCGAGAGTTGATCAGATGATATAGAAGCGTGCCCTGTCCGCGATGGTTTTTTTATACACCGCAATCGCGGACAAGGTCCGCTCCTACAATTGTGTCTGTTTGGTGTAGGAGCGCATCTCGTGCGCGATCACTGTCGATTCATCACAATCACGGACATGGTCCGCTGCTGCAGTAACAGCATCAATCCGGGTGACAAGTTTCAAATGAACAATAACCGGCTAATCAACCGGCACGGGTTTCGCGCTATCCTGTTTATAGCTACGGTTATATGCAGTATACAAATGGCCTGCTCGGCAGCGCCGACGAAAGAAGAACAGCCGGTACAACCGAACCCCCTCCCGGTAGTCATTAACAGTCCAGTGCTGAAAGTGATGACGCTCAATCTCGCGCATGGCAGAAAGGACGGCTTAAATCAGATATTCAAGAGCGAGGGGGCGATCCGTCGCAATCTCGAGGAAATCGCGACTGTTCTTGACAGACGTGGCGCAGACATCGTTGCCTTGCAGGAAGCTGATGCAGCTTCGATGTGGAGTGGTGGTTTTGACCATGTTGCCCTGCTTGCCGAGCTGGCAGCTTACCCGTTTTATGAAAACAGCCACCAGGCCAGCAGCTGGTTTTTTAGTTATGGAACAGCGCTGTTATCCAGGACGAACCTGTCCGGTGTCATGCACCATACCTTCAAGCCTTCACCGCCGACGATGAACAAGGGCTACACGCTGGGCCAGGTAAGGTGGCAAGCTGGTGCCACTGATCCGGTGCTGGTTGATATTGTATCTGTGCACATCGATTTCTCGCGCAAGTCTGTCAGGGAACAACAGATCGCCGAGATAAGGGAAACACTTGCCGGCAGAGGCAATCCAATCATCATCATGGGTGACTTTAACAGTGACTGGTTTGCTGATGAGCAGGGTATCCGGGCGCTGGCAGAACGGTCTGACCTGCATGTATACCGGCCGGATGCAGACGACCTTCCGACCTATTCAAATACCAGGCGCTACGACTGGATACTGATTTCGAAGCAACTGGAGTTTATCTCTCTTGAGGTGCTGCCCGATATTCTTTCCGACCATTCTGCCGTAGCGGCAGAAATCCGCATGCGGACATCAGGTGACTCTGCCAGTGCCCTGTAAGGTCGATACAAGTTGTAGGTCGGATTAGCGTAGCGTAATCCGACACACTGCCCGTCGGGTTACGTGTCTATATTGTGATGAGTCCAGACAGGAAACAACATGTACCACGGCGAACGATTTAACGGCATCAGTCACCTGGTAGGTGCTGCACTGGCCCTTGCCGGCCTGGTCGTGCTGGTGGTGTATGCCTCCCTGCAGGGCGACCCGTGGAAAATAGCCAGTTTCAGTATCTACGGTGCGTCTTTGTTCCTGCTGTATACCCTGTCGACGCTGTACCACTCGCTGCGTGGACGGGCGAAGCAAATATTCAGGAAGCTGGATCATGTGGCCATCTACCTGCTCATTGCGGGCACCTATACGCCGTTTACGCTGGTAACGCTGCGCGGCAGCTGGGGCTGGACCCTGTTCGTCACCATCTGGGTGCTGGCTATTGTCGGTATTATCGTGGACAGCCGGCACAAGGAAGGCTCACGTGCCATACAAATGGTCATCTACCTGCTGATGGGCTGGCTGATCCTGTTTGCCATGTATCCGCTGGTCCAGGCCCTGCCCACAGGAGGCGTGGCATTACTGGTGCTGGGCGGCGTGTTCTATACCAGCGGTATTATCTTTTACGCCCTCGATGGGAAAATGAAACACGCCCACGGTATCTGGCACCTGTTCGTGCTCGCCGGCAGCATTTCACACTACCTCGCAGTGTTGTTTTACATCCTGTAGGTCGGATTAGCGTCAGCGTAATCCGACAGGCAGGTTGCCGGGTTACGACACTGCGTGTCTAACCCGACCTGCGGCAGTGACCCTGTGGTTACAGCTCTTACCGGGCACCCCGGAATTATCTGACATATTGTTTCGCTAGTAACAGCTATCGTTGTTGCTGAGAGTCGCCGAATGTTAATTAACGCTAAAAGTAACATATATGATACTATATGGATAATAGTACAGAGGTCAGGGAATACCTCGATGCAAAGGGAAATAGCCCCTATGCCAAATGGTTTGGTCGCCTGAATGTTCCAGCTGCTATCAAGGTAGCTACAGCGATACATCGGGTAGCACAGGGTAACTGCTCGAATGTGAAAGGTGTGGGTGCCGGTGTCTATGAGTACAGGATTGATTTTGGTCCTGGTTATCGGATTTACTTTGGCAGGGATGGTGACCGGCTTGTGATATTGCTCGCAGGCGGGACGAAGAAGCGCCAGCATGTGGACATAACCACTGCAAAAACGCGTTGGCGCGACTATAAACGTCGTAGGCGGCAAGGGGTTTGATGATGGCCTTAACGAAAGATTTTAAAGACACCATTCAGGCACGTGCACAGCGTGATGCCGCATTTCGCAAGGCATTACTGCAGGAAGGTGTTGAATGTCTGCTTGCGGGAGATGTCGATACTGGAAAATCAGTATTGCGTGATTATATTAATGCGACAATCGGGTTTGAGGAGTTGTCCCGGGTCTTCGATAAATCGAGCAAGAGTCTCATGCGCATGTTTGGACCAAGGGGTAATCCCCAGGCAAGCAATCTGTTCGCTGTGATCAGCTACCTTCAGGAGCAGGAAGGAATATACCTGGAAGTCAAAGCCCGAAAAGTGGCATAAAAGCTTATGATTTATTGAGACCAGAGTCTGGTAGGTCGGATTAGCGTCAGCGTAATCCGACAGGCCGGTTGTCGGGTTATGCCGCTACACGTCTAATCCGACCTGCGATACTGGAGATGTTAATATTCAGGTTCACAGTAAAATTTTCCATTGAGTAATTATCCTGTCTTATCAAAGGTCATATCTTGAGCTTATTCAGTCTGCCGGGCCCAATGCTGTTATTGCTGGTTTTATTACCACTATCGACTTCGCTGGCGAGCAGTCTGGATACCTTTAACCGCTACCATTCGGCCGGGTTGCTGTATCTGGATGAAGCGGGCAGGGTAATCGACACGAAGCGTGCCGATGATTTGTTTGTGCCGGCCTCTACTACCAAACTGGTTACCGCCTGGCTGGCGCTCAATCACTGGGGTGAAGCGCATCGCTTCAAAACCGATTTCTATCTGGACGAGTCCACTGCCAATCCTGCTCTCTGGATCAAGGGTTATGGCGATCCCTTCCTGGTCTCGGAAGAACTGGTCATTATCGCCAGGACAATTGGCGAAAAACTAAAGGCGGCAGGCATAGCCAAACTGGCCGGCATTCGACTGGACACGAGTTACTTCGCCAGCAACATCAAGCTGCCGGGTACTGCAAACAGCAACAACCCGTACGATGCAATCCCGAGTGCGCTGGCGGCCAATTTCAACACGGTCTTTGCAGTAAAAAAGAGCGGCGTTATTGTCTCCGCAGAGGAGCAGACACCCATTACGGTCACGGCCAGGCGCATTTACAATTCCATGAAAGGCCGATCGGAGCGGGTCAACACCGGGCCGGATCAGCGCATTGCCGAACGCTACTTTGCAGAGCTGGTTGCAGCATTTCTGCGCCGGGAAGCGCTTGAGGTGGGAGACGAGGTCGCCTGGGGTCTGGTGCCAGAGACCCTGCCGTTACTGTACCGGCACTTAAATACCAGGACGCTGTCCGACGTCATCAAGCCAATGATGAAGTACTCCACCAATTTTGTCGCCAATCAGCTGGTCCTGAAACTGGGTGCCGAGCAACAGGGCGCGCCCGCCAGTTCAGAAAAAGCCACCCTGATGCTGAAACAACAACTCGCAACAGAATTTGGCTGGAAAGAATTTTTCCTGGAAGACGGGGCGGGGCTCTCCCGGGCTAACAGGCTCAGTCCGGTACAGCTGATCGATGTGTTGGGCCGGTTCAGGCGCTGGAAACACCTGCTGCCCGAGATCGAATCCGGCATCTATGCCAAGTCCGGAAGTCTGATCGGTGTCAGTGCGCTGGCAGGCTATATCAACAAGCAGGATGAATGGCGCCCGTTTGCGGTAATTATCAATCAAAAGACGCCATACCGCTTCAGAAACAAACTTGCCGTTGAGCTGCGCAAACAACCCGACTGATTACCAGTGTCAGAAAAGTAAAACCTCTGGAAGTGGTAAAATCTGAATGTAAATCACTGGATGTGTGAAGGAGTTGTAATGGGAATAAAATTATCGATCAAGGCAGGGTTGTTGAGCGCTGTATTTTTGATGACGCCTGCGGGCCATTCTTTAGCCGGCAATACCCCGGGCGGGGAAGCGGCTCCCGTTAATGAGGAGCCAGAAGTCTGCAAAGACCCCCGACCACAAATGTGTACGATGGACTATCGTCCTGTGTGTGGAACCATGACAGGCGGAGAAAAAAAGACATACAGTAACGGCTGTAGTGCTTGTAGCGATATGTCAGTACTGAGCTATGTGCCGGGAGAATGCCCGGAGTAAGTATCATCAAGTCTGACAGTGCGGCCGTCGGGTTAAGGCACTGCTCACCGGCGCCGACCTGCGTGAGGTGAGCTAATCCTTGATAATCGAATTAACTGTCCCCGTTATTCGCGCTCGTAGCCATTGGTGGGCAGAATCATCATCCTCACGTCGATGCCAGGCCAGGTACAGGCTCAATGGCTCTGTTTTTAATGGTAGCGGGATTGAATCAAGCTGTTTCAATAGCCCCGGTTTCATGACGCCCAGCTGTGATGTAACGTGATCTGTACC
>JAOUCV010000453.1 GCA_029859555.1 Gammaproteobacteria bacterium | reverse complement strand
TGTGATTGCCCTGACTGCCAGGGCGGCTGATGAAGACCTTCGCGATTGCCGGGATGCCGGTGCGGATGCCTGTGTTGTCAAGCCGGTCGATCCGCAAGCGCTGAAGGATGCGCTGGATACGTTTCTCGCAGATGATGCAGATGCCAGGGTGTAACAGGGGTTTTTATGAGTCGATATGCTGATTTCCGGATACTGATTGTTGATGACAACCGCAACAATCTGTTTACCCTGCGCGCGCTGATAAGAAAGCATATGGATGCTGAAGTGCTGGAAGCTGACTCCGGTCAAGCGGCACTGGATATGGCCCTGAATAACCCGCGCATCGACCTGATCGTGCTGGACATACAAATGCCGGAAATGGATGGTTTCCAGACGGCATCAATGCTCAAGGTGCGGCACAGGACCCGTGATATCCCGATTATTTTCCTGACGGCAGCCTACAAGACCGACGAGTTTCAGCAGCGTGGTTATGATGTTGGTGCAGCAGATTACCTGCTGAAACCCATTGATGATAACCAGTTGATCAACAAGATCAGCACCTATCTGCGCTTGATCGAGAAAGAGCGCGATATGAACCGCCGCCTCGAGCAGCGGGTGGAGGAGCGTACCCGGGAGTTGAACGCGGCCAAGCAATACCTGGAGAGTGTTATCAGTCACATGGGTGAAGCCCTGTTGTTGCTGGATCCCGAAGGCAGAATCAAGACGGCAAACCCGGCAGCCTGCAGCATGCTGGATTATCGTGAAGCAGATCTGCAGGGTATGGCAATCGGGGACGTTTTCGAAGAGGAAGAAAAGCTGCAGGCCAATGCTTTCATGGGCGTCTGGCTGGAGGCGCTGATTCGTACCGGGACTATCAGCAGTATCGAGGCCAGTTTTATCGCAAAGGACCAGCGGCGTGTGCCTATCCTGTTTTCGCGGACGGCGATCACGGACGACGCCGGCGAGATAAGCGATATTATCTGTATTGCCAAGGATATGAGCGGCTACAGGCGTGATGCCGGTTAGCCGCAGACGGGGCGTGGTTGCAACCGCACGGCCACACTGCGTACACTTGCGGCTGGACTAATTTGGAGTAATAGATGGAAGATTCAAGAACAGACCAGGCCCCTGAAGAAGATATTACCCTGACTGCAGAGGCTCTCAAGGCCATGGGTCACCCGTTGCGCTGGAAGATTTTATGTACCCTTGGCAACAAGGAAATGTCTGTTGGTGAAATCGTCGAGAAGATCGGTACTTCACAGAGTAACGTATCTCAACATCTGGACCAGTTACGCAACAAGAATATTGTTAAATCCAGGCGTGATGCAAACCGCATTTACTACTGTGTACGTAACGAAGAACTGCTGACCCTGATTGGTACCATGCGGGGCGTGCTGTGTCATACGAATCTGGGTGATCCGTATACATCTGAATAAGCCGTCTTCCACCGCAGCGGGCAGTATGCAGATAAAAAAAGGGGCGACTCGCTAGAGCCGCCCCCGTTGGCTTTTCTGGCTATGAGGCCAGTGTCTTACTTGGCAACCGGAGCAACAGGAGCCTGCGGGGCAACCGGAGCAGCAACCGGAGCGTAACCGTAAGGCGCATAGCCGTAACCGTTGTAGCCGTTATAACCGTTGTAGCCTCTGTAACCGTTGTAGCCGTTACCATGGCCACGACCGCTACCACGTCCGCTCATGTTCATGCCGAAGCTGAAATCGCCGTCAAAATCACCGGCAGCGTCGCCATAACCGTTGTTGTAGCCGTTGTAGCCGTTGTTGTATCCGTTGTTACCGAAACCCCAGGCAGAGGCAGCAGTAGAAGCAACAGCGATGCTGGCGGCAAGAATTAAAGTAGAAATCTTTTTCATGATAGTTCTCCAAATAGTTGTTTAATAAATCGGGTTAATAAGTTTGTTTATTCAAGTGACGAAAATAATAATATAAGAAAATACTTAAATAAGCAATAACTAATTTACCTGAAGTTAATCAAATCCGGGTAGATCCATAGAATTTTGACTATTATCCTTTTATTACAGTTGGTTATAAATATCGACAGCGGCGGGACAATGAATTGAAGCGACGCTGGTTCGGTTATTTTGGCGATTATCAAGGATGAAAACCGCACTGTGACCTTATATATGGGGCAAAATGTAAGGC
>JAOUCV010000106.1 GCA_029859555.1 Gammaproteobacteria bacterium | reverse complement strand
GCCCGCTGCTGGCGACCGCCAGGCGCTGGAGCGCGTGCTGCAAAAGACCATGCTGTCACTGCCCTACTGCAAATACCTGTATGTCCTGGATGCCAATGGTTGCCAGATCACTTCGAATATCAGCCGTGACGGCACCCAGCCAGACCAATACGGGCGCGACCGTTCCGGGCGCCCCTATATGCAGGGAGTGGGGGACTCCGAGGTGGATTTCAGCCTGTCCGGCGCCTACATCAGCCGCAACAAGCGACGCCCCTCGCTGACCGCCGTCCAGATCATCCGTAGCCGAGACGGCAACATCGCCGGCTTCCTGGGGGTCGATTACGACCTTCGTGAACTACCCCATGTCGAACGACTGCACGAGGCCGAGAAACGCTGGACCCAGGCCAAGGGTGATCCGTCCATCCGCGGCAATGTGTTCAACCAGAGTCGAGTTGAAAGCCTGCTGGACAGCCATGTTGACGAGATCATCGCGCTACTCGTCGAACTGATGTCGTGCCACGGCGTTTTTCACGGCAAACTGCACTTCTCCAGCAGCCGCGCCACAATCTGGACGACGGACAACCCTTACAGTTACCGCATCCTCGACTTTGAAAGCCTGACCGACCCGGATATCTGTCTGGCCTATCCGCGTCGGGAGTACTTCGACAATGCCGTGGTTCCGGTTGACAAGATCGCACCGATATTTTCCATAATGCGTGAACTGCGCTTCTCTGATGAAACCATTTACCTGCGTGCCGGGTCGCTCAACCTGTGTAATGGCATGGTGTCATTGAATTTCTCCTGCGACGGCTCGCACTACATCCCGTATGACGAGTTCCTGGACAAGGATCTCGCATTCTGGTTCGGGCAGGATAGTGGCCAGGTGCGCACGGCCTCGATCGAGGCTGAAATTGAGCGTATCTGCAACCTGGGGTGCACTAGAATAGACGAAATCATTGCCGACGCGGACAGTGGTAAACCGGTCCCGGAACTCGCGGGCCTGAACGCGCCCGACAGTGACGAAGTGCTGGAGCGGTTAAAATGGATCATGGCCATCTACAGCGAGCGTGAAACCTGATGGCCTCGCCAGGCTGGCTGGAATTAAACGGCTCATCCTGGCGAAGGCGCACACGCACATGCCATTGAAAATCATGGTAATTAGCCTGGCGTACCTGGTTCTCGGGGCGGCGCTGGTTGTCTACCTCGTGAAACGCCTGCGTGTCAGGAATTCTGCTGATGCCGGCTGAGTTGTCGTGCCCCCGAATTGTATTCGGGGTGTCGGTGATGATGGTGAATTGTTATAACCGGCTCCGAACCCCTGGATTTCTAGACTTCTTCAATGCCTCGCGACTTCAGGTGATTGATGATCGTCGGGTCGCTTCTGTTCTTTGAAGTGGCCGCTTTCATGAAAATCACCAGACCATCGATATCTCGAATAACTCCCCTTAACCTGTCGTTATGCTCGATAGACTCGCTGATAGAACCAAACGCATGGTCCATCAGGTTTTTGTCATGGCGTGCTATTCCAATTGCGTAGGCAAGATAGCAGGCCAGCCCGGGGTGCTCTGAATGAATTTGCTTCGCAAGTGCTGCCCACACCTGCAACCAGTGCTGCCACTCTATGCTGGAAAGCTTCTGTCCATCGAGGTGCAAAAACAGTGTTGCATTCACCAGCTGCTCTTTCCAGTTCCAGTTTGGTGATTTCTCCTTGCGCCGCAGTACATCTATGGCGTGTTCGTGGAATTTCAGGCAACGCCCGCACTGGTAATAACAGGCGAGAACGAAGGCAATGTATTCACGCTCGAGCAGCGTAAGTTCAAAAGGCTCGGTTTCGTCAGGCACACCGTGAAAAACAAGTTGATGCAGTTCGTTGAGCACATCGTTAAATGCCCATCCGAGTAATGGAGTTTTAATTTTCATCATTGAGAAATACCGGTTTAATAACCCAATCAGGGAGTTCAGTGGTCGGTTGATCAGCTGTTGGCTTTGAGCTGCCTTGACTTTTTATCACCATCTCATTGAGTAAGCAAGCTGGCAGCGCGGACTAGCAACAGCCGGTTTTGCAGGCACGCGCGAGGCGATGGTCAGGTTCGACGAAAACAGGGTTTATATTGCCTACACCCTGACCGTGTCAATGCGACACTGTTGTTTCGTCAGCAGCATCTGTACGGTACCGATATCGCGCTCGATGAATCCGCCTTCACAGTAGCAGAAGTAATAGTCCCACAGGCGTACGAACTCGTCAGGATATCCGAGTTTGGCGATCTCGTTAACATTCTCAAAGAACCGCTGGCGCCATGCGTTCAGTGTCTTTGCGTAATGTGGCCCGATATCCTGAAGGTGAAATAATTTCATGTCTGTGACTGTCGCGATCGAACTGCACAGCGTACTGACTGAAGGCAGGAAGCCACCGGGGAAGATAAACTTTTTGATAAAATCGACATCCCTGAGCGCACTCTCGTAATACTGGTCGGCGATGGTGATTGCCTGTAACAACATGATACCGTCATCGGCCAGCAGGCTGCTGCATTTATCGAAATAGGTATTCATGTACTGATGGCCGATCGCCTCGATCATCTCGACAGAGACCAGTTTTGTGTATGTGCCTGTGAGGTCGCGATAGTCCTGCTTCAGCAAAGTGATGCGATCATCAAGTCCAGCGTCCTTGATGAGTTGCTGTGCCAGCATATATTGCTCATCAGAGATGGTCGTGGTCGTTACCCGGCAGCCATAATGGCTTGCCGCATGGATGGCCAGACCACCCCAGCCGCTACCGATCTCCAGCAGATGATCTTCTTTATCGAGCTGCAATTTTCGGCAGATGAGATCCAGTTTGGCGATTGATGCCTGTGACAATGACATATCATCATGTTTGAAGTATGCGCTGGAATACATCATGGTGGGATCAAGGAATAGTTTAAACAGGGCATTACCGATATCGTAATGCGCGCAGATATTCTTCTTGCTGCCTTCTTTTGTGTTCTTGTTGAGCATGTGACCGAGCTTGTGCAGCGGGCCCTTGAGACGGGTCAGTCTGTAATCCATGGCATCGAGAACATGCCGGTTACGCAGGAAGATGCGAACCAGGGATAGCAGGTCAGAGCATTCCCAGCTGCCTTTCATATAGGCTTCGCCGGAACCTGAGCTGCCACCAAATGCGACGTCGATATAGAAACTGTTATCCGTGACCGTGATATGAACCGGATGCGGGAAATCATCTGTGGTCTTTCCGAAATACAGTTCATCGCGACCGTGGCGTACGATGATCTCACCGTTCGCTATCTTGTCGAGCTGCCCGTAGATCAGGCGCTGCGCGATGCGCACGATCCAGTTTGTCCTGTATCCGGGTATCATGGATGATGGCAGTGGTATGATAGATCGTCTCATGGCTTGCTGGTTTCCGCTGGTTTCTCGTTGAGTTTCGGATGGTCATGGATGGGAATACGTTTGATCAGCAGCCGCAGTGCTTCGTAGTAGATGCCGATGGAAACCTTCGCGGTCACCAGCGGATAACGCACCAGTATGCGCGCAAGGTTCGCCGATGATATCTCCTGCCGCTCAAGATCAAGCGTTGCGTCGAATAATTTTTCACCATCGATAAAATTCTGCATGTGCACGGTTAGACGTTTGTCGGGGCGCCTGAAGCGCCAGTCATAATCAATGTTCATCGGTATGAACGGTGATACATGGAACTGTTTGGCAGGTGTATAGCGTTTGTGCTCTGAGCCAGGCGTGTCTTCATCGGCGTCTGTCAGCACATAACAGAACTGTTCTCCCCATGGCGTATTGTTGACCTCTGCGACGATACTGGTTAGTTCGTTGTCATCGGCGCTGTAGCAGTAATAAAAACTCACAGGATTGAACCCGAATCCAAGGTAGCGACAGTGCGTCAGCAACCGTATCGGACCATCGGCAACGATACCGGTGTGATCCAGAATATGTCGCCTGACCTCGTCTATCAGCGGCTTGCCGGGGTCGCCGAGATGATCCGAGCGCCTGAAGCGGGCAAAGTTGGGCCTGTCAGCTGACCAGAGCCAGTAACGGTCGAACAAGGTCGGCATCTCGTCAAGATCCAGGTACATCAGGTAAAGACTGTACTCGAATTCATGTACCCTGGGCACAAAACGCCGGTGCCTAACTTGCCCTGTGTAAATGCCGCTCTTCATCTATCGCCTCGTTAAAATGATCAACTGCACGCAGTGCGCTGACGACGCCGTCCTCGTGAAAGCCGTTGCCCCAGTATGCACCGCAATACCATGTTCTCATGGTGCCATTGATTTCCCCATGGCGCTGCTGGGCAGCGACGGATGCGGGCGTATACAAGGGATGGGTATATTGCAGGCGCTTTATAATCTTGCCTTCGTCTATCATCCCGGTGTTGTTCAGCGTTACGCAGAAGGTGTTCTCGGAATCAATGTTCTGCAGAATGTTCATGTCATAGGTCAATGCGACACGTTGCTGATCTTTATCCAGAATGTGGTAGTTCCATGCAGCCCACGCGAGCTTGCGTTTCGGAAGAATTGAACTGTCAGTGTGAAGCACAGCCTCGTTGTCCTGGTACGGAATAGCGCCGAGGACCTGCTTTTCTGCAGCTGTTGGCGATGCAAGCATATTGAGTGCTTCATCGCAGTGGGCTGCGATGAAAACCGCGTCATAACGTTCTCTGGCGTGTTCATCGGTCAGGATTTCGACATGACCAGGGTGACGTTCGATCTGCCTGACCGCCGTGTTCAGCCTTATGTCACTGCAAAAATCCCGGGTCAGTGCGTGAAGGTATGACCTTGATCCGTTTTTTATCACGTGCCATAGCGGCCGGTCTTTCACCGACAGCAATCCATGGTTATGGAAAAAACGGATGAATAGCCGCGCCGGGAACTGCTGCATCATTGCGGGATCAGTAGACCAGATCGCCGACCCCATCGGTACGATATAATGATCGACGAATTCCTGCCCATAGCGATATTTTTTCAGGTATTCACCCAGCGGTAATTCAGCATCTTCGCTATCCAGGGAAGCATAGGCCTGTTTATTGAAGCGTAATATCTCCCGAACCATACGGATGAACGATGGCCGCAGTAGATTGCGGCGTTGCGCGAACAGACTGTTGATGGTATTGCCGTTGTATTCGAGGCCGGTGATCTGGTGCTTTACGCTGAAGCTCATGTTGGTCGGCTGTACCGGGATATCGAGATGTTCCAGAAGCCTGGTAAATTCCGGGTATGTCCAGTAATTGAAAACAATGAAACCGGTGTCGATGGTGTAGTCACGCCCATCCAGTCTGATGTCGTGCGTGTGGGTGTGTCCACCAATATAATCATTGGCCTCATACACGGTCACCTCATGTTGCTGACATAATTTCCAGGCTGCGACATTGCCAGCGATTCCAGTGCCAATAACCGCGATCTTCATGTGTTGTTACCACGCGAGTCTGGCCAGTGTTGCGGCACTTGCTGGATCTCTGGCCGGGAATATCCGAGCGAGACGATGAGGTCGACCAGGTTGATGTACTCGGCATCTTCTATTGCAGGTGATCTCGACATGATCCAGACATAGTCACGTGCTTCACGGGCAATGACCGTGACACTGTAATCTTCCTTGACATAAACAATCCGGTAGTCGGCCTTGATCGGCCAGATGAACTGCATGCCCCATACCGCGTTGCTCTCCACGTCGAAGATAAAGCCGGTTGGTTTGTATTCCTTGCGGACACCATCGAAGCTGTTTGCGTTGAAGGTAAAAGTGGTGGCGATGCTGCCATCAGCATTAAGTGCATAGGATTCGATGGCATTATGCGCCCCGGTTTCGACAAAGGTGGGGATGTTCGCAATGACATACCAGTCACCCATAAATCTGTTTATGTCGACATACTCGACGGTCTGCATCGGCGGGTGATTGCTGCATCCAGTGAGTGCCGCGACAATGGCAAGACCGAGTGCGCGAATGCTCACGATTTTTTCTCCCCGGTATGAAGCCGGTCAACAAGATGTGTCGAGACATAGCGCAGGATGCCGCCGCTCTCCGTCGTGCTCTGCAGACCCAGCCATTCTCCTTCGTTTGAATACCACAGTTCAATTTCGAATCGTTCTGTCTTGAGGCTGAATTTATTGGCCAGGGTAGAGATAGCGCCAAACGTGAACGGTTGCTTGCCCAGCGGCGTTAAAGAAGTGGTTTCATACTGGCCGGTCTGTCCATTCAGCAGGCGATCTGCTTTAAGCAGTTCGACATCCCAGTAGGCAAAACTGTAAACACAGCCGGATATTTCCGCACTACCATCCTGTGTGTTGAGGAAGAATCTTGCATTGTCGTCAGAGCGGCGCGCATCGACGAAATAGTCATCGCCGTTATCATCGGTCCTGGATGTCATCCTGGTCAGGCAGCCATCTCGCCACATTTCTGTGGTCATCAGGTGATAGGAGTAGAGAGGGACAAGAAGTATCGAATATTTAAAAGTTGCCTCGGTGATGACCTCGCTTTTGCCGTTGCTATTCGAGATCGATACACGGTGTGTGCCGATCGTCTTGTCGTCCAGATAGACCGTGAAGGCAAGCTCCTTGCTGGTCGCTTGTCCGCTTTCGGAGTAAGCAAAAGCGCTCCGCATGAGTATTGCCATGCATATCGCCAGCACTGCTGTCGCCAGTAAACGCTTCATTGTGATACCTGCGTACTGCTAGACGGGTCTGTTTTAGGGAGCCACGGTATAAAAGCACTGGTGCTGGAAATGTATGCCTGGTACTCGGGCCGACGAGCTGTGATGGTGCTCTCCATCATCGCAACACCGGATATCTTGAGTAATAAAAAGGTGATCAGCAGGGGTGATATTACCGACCACCAGGCACCGCTGCTGACTGCAAACAGATAGAAGCCCCACCAGATGAGGCATTCGCCAAAATAATTCGGATGCCGGCTGTATCGCCATGCGCCGCTGGCAAGCACTTTGCCGCCATTGGCAGGATCTGATTTGAAGCGTAATAGCTGGTAATCTGCAATCGCCTGGAAACTAAAACCAGTCAACCAGAAGATGCAGGCGATAGCATCCAGAGTCGAAAATTCACTGCTAGTTGTTATGGCGGCGAATAACGGCAGTGTGATGATCCATGCCAGAAATGCCTGTAGCCCGAAGACGAAGTAGAGGCTCTTGTATTCAAAATAGGGTTCTCTGTTTTTCCGGATAGTAACGTAACGATGATCTTCCGGCTCACCCCAGTTGCGTGTCGTG
>JAOUCV010000452.1 GCA_029859555.1 Gammaproteobacteria bacterium | reverse complement strand
CAACCGGCACAATCCGGTCACAGCCACGTACTACAGAATAAGAGTAATGATAGTAACCACCGCCATTGGCACAGGAGCCCATTGAGATCACCCAGCGTGGCTCTGCCATCTGGTCATAAACCTTGCGCAGCGCCGGCGCCATTTTGTTGCACAGGGTTCCGGCGACAATCATCACGTCGGACTGGCGTGGACTGCCACGAAACACGATACCGAAACGGTCAAGGTCATAGCGAGACGCACCGGCCTGCATCATTTCGACGGCACAACAGGCCAGACCAAACGTCATTGGCCACATGGAACCGGTACGCGCCCAGTTAATCAGCGCATCGGCAGAGGTTGTGATGTAACCTTCTTTGAGCAGGCCTTCTACTCCCATTCGAGCGCTCCTTTCTTCCATTCGTAAATAAAGCCGACCACCAGAATGCCCAGAAAAATCATCATGGCGACGTAACCGAACAGGCCGATGGTGTCGAGTACCACCGCCCAGGGAAACAGAAAGGCAATCTCAAGATCGAACAGAATAAACAGTATAGCGACCAGGTAGTAACGCACATCGAAACGCATGCGGGTATCTTCAAAGGCTTCAAAACCACATTCAAACGGGGAATTCTTTTCACTGTCAGGCTTGTGGGGAGCCAGCAGGAAACCAATCAGGACCGGGCCGACGCCAATGGCAACACCAATGGCAATAAAGATCAGGATTGGCAGATATTGTTCCAGCATCGTTTACGTCCCATGTGTCAAGGTAAAAACCACCCGGACACTGTTCGAATTATTTGGTCAGTCTTGCGATGAAAAAAAGGACATGCAGTCTAGGGCAGCCCGGCTTTTCTGTCAAGTTGAAGGGCTGCTATATTAACTATATAAATCAATATGTTGCGACGTTTTCTAGGGGTATAAAAAAACCGCATATTCCCCACGAAAACGGCTTGAAACACTTCATCTGTCTAACCATAAAACACTGATTTGGTGCCGATGGCCGGAGTCGAACCGGCACGGCTTTCGCCACTACCCCCTCAAGATAGCGTGTCTACCAATTCCACCACATCGGCCGGGATACAGCTGAGGATTGTTACTGCTAGTTACTGATTATTCGGGTAAATCACTTTTCCCGGGTGAGACTGCCGGTTCCGGTTCAAGCGCCGGCAAGTCGGGCACATCATCTTCGACCACTACGGCTTCCACTCCCGCTTCAGGCAAGCTATCGGCTTGCTGATTTTCCAGAGCATCAACAATCTCGTTGGCCTCCTCGGCCTCCTGCATCTGTACCGCCTGCTGCTCCAACTGGTCAGCCAGTGTATTGGCCGACTTTTCATTGTCGCGAATCAGCGGAGACGCAATCAGCAGACAGTTAATAAAGAAGACTGCTGCAAGAATAGCGGTTGCACGGGTAAAGAAAGAACCGGAGCCGCGTGAGCCGAACACCGTGCCGGATGCGCCGGCACCGAAACCGGCCCCCATGTCCGCACCCTTGCCCTGCTGCAGCATCACCAGTGCGATGATGGACACAGAGACTACGATTTGTACAACCAGCAAAAGAGAAAACATAATGTATACCGCTTGATTCTATTATATAAAAAGACAGGCTTAACGATTAGCAGCCTTGCCAATTGCGAGAAAATCTTCCGGCTTCAGTGAAGCACCACCAATCAGGCCACCGTCGATATCCGCCATCGACAGCAGATCAGCCGCGTTACCGGCATTCATGCTGCCGCCATAGAGTATTTGTACTTTTTCAGCGACATCGGCATCCAGTGCAGCCAGCTTGCCACGAATAAAGGCATGTACTTCCTGTGCCTGGTCCGGGCTTGCTGTCTTGCCGGTACCGATCGCCCAAACGGGCTCGTAGGCAATCACGGCATCACCGAGTGCAGCAATGCCTTGCAGTGCGATGACGGCATCCAGCTGACGCGCCACCACCTGCTCGGTAATGCCCTGCTCACGTTCCTCAAGCAGCTCACCGACACACAGAATCGGCACCAGCCCGGCCTTGCGGGCGGCGGCAAACTTGCTGGCGGTAAATTCATCACTTTCACCATAAATGCTGCGGCGTTCTGAATGCCCGACAATGGCATATTTGCAGCCGACGTCCTTCAACATGCCCGGGGCGACTTCACCGGTGTAGGCGCCGGATTCCTGATC
>JAOUCV010000003.1 GCA_029859555.1 Gammaproteobacteria bacterium | reverse complement strand
TGCCAGCGTGTCACTCAATAACCGCACATGGCAGGTACGCTGCACCACGTAATAGGACGTTGCAAACAGCGCCGAGCCACCAAAACCGAAGATCACGGCATTGGTATGCAATGGCCGTAAACGGCCGAAGGTCAGCCAGGGAATATCGAAGTTCAGTGCCGGCCACGCCAGCTGGGCCGCAATTAACACACCCACGGTCATACCGACAATGGCCCATACGAGGGTCATAATAGAAAACTGCCTGACCACCTTATAGTTGTAGGTTTGCTGATCTGCCATTCTGAGCTCCCTCTTGATCCCTTCTAGAACAGTAAGTAACCCTACTGATTAATATGAATATCGGAATATTCTAACATTCTGTCGCGTTCAAATGCTAACGTGTAAACTGAGGCTCCAGGCCCATACCCCAGAGAATAGCGGTTGCCGCCAGCAAGGCCACAAAAGCCACCAGTCCGACGGCCAGCACCGCACTGGAAAACAGGAAGCCGCGATCCTCGGAAATGTCCATCATGACAGGCACGCCGGTATAGAGCAGATATACCGTGTAGGCCAGCGCCGGGATACCCACAACCATGTTGATCCACAACACCGGATAGAGTTCCATCAGGCCAATCAGAAACAGCGGGGTCGCCGTGTAGGCCGCCAGCACCACACATTGTGACAACGGCACTTTCGCGTCGTAGGTATCACCCATCCAGTGGATCATCCAGCCGATTGAATACACCCCAACCAGCATTGCAAAATAGTAGGCGACTGCAATCAGGCTCGCACTCTGCAGTGTCAACCTGACCGGATCACCGGCACCGATCTGCCAGCCAAACTGGGTGGTGCCGATAAATCCGGAGATGGCCGGGATGGCCGCGAGAATCAGAACGTGTATGGCGTAACACTTGCCAATGGTGCATTCATCGTCGCGAATGGCTTCCCATTCACGCTTTGGATCGGTAAACAAACCCCATACGTGTTGTAGCACCATTGGTAATCTCCCCTGATTTTTTTACTGGTGTCCAGTGTCTCGCTAGTCTCATATCTGCAAACCAGTGAGTCAATACCCTTGTTTTTGGACAATAATTTACAAAATCACTGCACTTGTTCAGTCAGTTTTCACTCTGGCCAGAGAGGATTATCTTGCCGGCAAGGCCGGCACAAGTTGATCTGAATCAACTAACTGTAAAAAACCATTCGCAGTACAGACCCTGCTGTGGACAGTACGCTATGCTACGCGCAGCAACGGCTTGCTGCCGACGCCCGCTGACAACACCGGTCCCAAGATTACTGACGTGCCCCCCACCGAACCCGCTACAAACCCGACGCCCTCCGCCGCTGCAACAGATTCGCCAGCGAGCTGCTTTCATTGCGGCCTGCCGGTACCGCGAGGACTGACACTCAGTGTCGCCGTGGCAGGCCGCGACCAGCCAATGTGCTGCTACGGCTGTCAGGCCGTGGCACAGGCCATTGTTGACTCGGGTAATGAAGGCTTCTATCGCCATCGCACCGGGACCTCACCCACCGGGCAGGCGCTGTTGCCGGACTTTATCCGCCAGAGCCAGGTCTACGACCATCCGGAAATCCAGAAAACCTTTGTGCGCAGCGCCGGCGAACATCAGCGGGAAGCGGCACTGATCCTGGAGGGTATCGTCTGCGCCGCCTGCGTCTGGCTGAATGAACGGCACGTGGCACAACTGCCGGGCGTACTCGACGTACAGGTCAACTATGCCACCCACCGGGCACGTATCCGCTGGGACGACACCCGGATACAACTCAGCGACATCCTGCAAGCCATCCACCAGATCGGCTATAGCGCACACCCGTATGATCCGCAGCTGCAACAGCAGGCCTTTGAACGAGAACGACGCAACCAGTTACGCCGTATTGGCATCGCCGGGGTACTCGGGATGCAGGTGATGGTGCTCTCCGTAGCGCTGTATATCGGTGACTGGTCCGGCATGGAAGCCGGCTTCAGGAGCTTCTTCCGCTGGATCGGCCTGTTACTGACGACACCGGTACTGCTGTATTCCGGCGCACCTTTTTTTCGCGGTGCCTGGCGCGATCTGCGCAACCGCAGTGTCGGCATGGATGTACCGGTAGCGCTCGGCATTCTGGTTGCCTTTAGCGGCAGCGTACATGCCAGCTGGACCGGCCAGGGCGAGGTTTATTACGACTCGGTAGTGATGTTCATTTTTTTCCTGCTGAGCAGTCGGTATTTCGAGCTGATGGCACGCAAGCGCGGCGCGGAAGCCCTGGAGCAACTCAGCCAGGCGATGCCCGCGATGGCGACCCGCATCATTAGTACTGCTGCAGGCGAGCAACAGGAGATCGTCCCGCTGACCGAACTGCAGGCCGGTGACACCGTGCTCATCAAGCCCGGCGAGTCAGTACCGGCCGACGGCACCATCAGCAACGGCGAGTCCAGCGTATCCGAAGCACTGCTGACCGGTGAGAGCACACCGCTGCGCAAGCACCAGGGTGCGCGCCTCATCGGCGGCAGTATCAATATCGAGAGTCCGCTGTACCTGCGGGTAGAACAGGTCGGCCTGGAAACCGTACTCGCAGAAATCCTGCGCCTGCTGGAACAGGCGCAAAACGAAAAGCCCGCCATCACCCTGCTGGCCGATCGCGTGGCATCCTGGTTCGTTGCCATTGTGCTGGTTATCGCTGCTGTGGCTGGCTACTACTGGTGGCAACAGGCCCCTGACAGCTGGCTGCCGATACTCGTTTCCATACTGGTGGTAACCTGCCCCTGCGCACTGTCACTGGCCACGCCCACGGCTATCAGTGCGGCAACCGGCACCCTGCTCGGCCATGGCTTGCTGACCGTCCGCAGCCACAGCCTTGAGACGCTGGCGCGATGTACCCATGTCATCTTTGACAAGACCGGCACACTGACATTTGGCACACCGGCAGTCAGCCGCGTGCAGTGCCTGTCCCATCTTGATGAGCGTACCGTGCTGGCAATCGCAGCGGCACTGGAACAGCAATCCGAACACCCGGTCGGCAAGGCCATCATCACGGCGGCAAGCGGCGGCAAAACCGTCATGGCAAGCGACATCCGCAATCACCCCGGTGCCGGCATCAGCGCACATATCGACGACGCCCGCTGGTTTATTGGTAATGCAGACTTCATTGCCACACAGACACAGGCCGGTAACGACGCCCTGCCCGGGGACCCGGGTTATGGCAGCGAGGTGATACTGGCCGACGCCCGCCAGTTGCATGCCCGTTTCCTGTTGCGTGACACCCGGCGACCGGAAGCCGCCGCCGTCATCAGGACATTACAGCGTAGCGGCAAACAGGTGCTGCTGCTGAGTGGAGACAGCGCCTCGGCGGCACAGCAACTGGCCGCTGAAACCGGTATTGAAGACGTTCGCGCCGGCATGTCACCCGCCGACAAACTGCAGCAGGTACAGGCCCTGCAACAACAGGGTGCCGTGGTAGCGATGGTTGGTGACGGCATCAATGATGCGCCCGTGCTGGCAGCCGCCAATGTCTCCATCGTTATGCGCGACGCCGCCCATATCAGCCAGGCAAGCGCGGACATGGTACTGCTGTCAAACAACCTGGAGGCACTGCCCCGCGGTATGCGGCTGGCAGGCAAGACACTGCGGATTATCAGGCAGAATCTCTCCTGGGCGGCGGGTTACAATCTGCTTGCACTGCCGGCAGCAGCGCTGGGATTTGTCGCCCCGTGGATGGCCGCCATCGGCATGTCATCCAGCTCACTGCTGGTGGTACTTAATGCCCTGCGACTGACACGGAGCAAGTAACTAGACAAAATGGAAATACTTTACCTGTTGATCCCCCTGTCGCTGGTGCTGGTCGGCATCATTGTCTGGGTATTCCTGTGGGCAGTACGCTCCGGGCAATTCGATGACATGGAAGGTCCGGCCCACCTGATAATAATGGATAATGATGACCCGGTGATCGTAAAGCAAAAGCAGGACAGCGACGAGAATACCGAAGATGACAGCGCTAAACCTGAATCACCATCTGAATCACCGACTTCGCGGCAAAACTGATAATACCCAGACCCAGGGTAACAAATATCATCGCGCTACCGAAACGCCCGGCACCGGATTCCTGCGCCAGCCTGTACATAATATAGATCATGTACAACACCAGTCCGCCAATACCCAGTGTCAACGAACCGCTCTCGAAGGTTTCGATACTGATGTTCACAGACGTGTCGTTTAACGACCTGCGGCAAGATGGTAAATACGCGAAAAACCCTTGCCGGCGAGTAATCGTGCTGCACGCACACTGCGTACTTCACTGGCACCGTAGACAATGACAGGACGTCGGCTGTTCAGCTGATGATGTTCATAACAGAGTGAATCAAGCGGCAGGTTGAGTGCACCGGGAAGACTGTCGCGACGAAAGTCTGCCGGCGAACGTACATCAACCAGCTGGCCACCGCTCGCCAGCAGTGCTTCCACGTGACCGGGGGCCAGGCTCCCGGCCGTTGCACGACAGACGGTTTGCATTGCGAGGGTCATTTCCTGCCTCCCTCATGCGTCGCATTTTCATTTGTTACCTTGCGGTCGGATGACAGGATGCAACTGTTAACCAAACAATGCTTCACAAACATTGCCAGCGCAAAAACAAACACAACAAATGCAGCTATCGTCAGACTATCGATGTACATTGGACACCTCCTGCTTGATGAGAACCTACAGTTATTGCTTATATTAGCATGTTCTTATGTTTTGTCAAAAAATATATTAAATTGTTTAATAACAATTACCTGGCGTTTTTATGCCGCCATGCAATCTACCCTCAGCGCCTCAATCCGAAGATGAATCACTGAATTTACCGACCGCACAACTGACAAAGGACTTTGCCCTGGCCTTCGCAGAAGTGAGCCCTTCAACACTGCCGAGCTCCGGGTAACCCAGTTGCTGCAGACGTGCAGCAACCACCGGCCGCAGTGCAACATCACCCTCGACCGCGACACAACCACGCTCAACATCGACACTTGCCGAGGTAACACCTTCCAGAGCCTGTAAACCTTTTACGATACTGGCGGCACAGCCACCGCACTTGATGTTTTCAACTTCAATTTCAAAAGACATAATCAGGCTCCCTGTCTGGAAATTCGTTGTTGTTTTGTCTGACCGCAAAAAACATCACGAGTTGCAGACGCAATTAACTGCTTGTTGCAAACCGGAATGAAGTCCGCCGGGTGTAAAAACAACAGCAGTGGTGAAGAGGCAATATAAATTTTCAGGTCGTCAGGCGCCGATAGATATCCGACACCTTCAACGGCAGCTTGCGCACTTCGTCAATCACCGTGTAGTTCACTGCACCGTACATGTGCGGCAGATAGTCCTTCGCCTCGGTATCAATCGTTATGCAAAACGAATGGATGCCGTCACGCCTGGCCTCGATCAGCGCCTGGCGGGTATCCTCGATTCCATAGGCACCACGATAGGTATCGTAGTCATCAGGCTTGCCGTCTGACAAGGTAATCAGCAACTTGGTGCGCGCCTCCACCTGTTTCAACAAATGGCACAGGTGACGGATGGTGACACCCATACGGGTGTAGTCTTTCGGCCTGATACCGCTGATACGGCCACGCACCGTTACATCATAGGGCTCATCAAAACGTTTCACCCGATAGACCTCGCAACGCTTGCGGGTCATACCGGAAAAACCGTAGATGGCATAACGGTCACCAAGCGTTTCCAGTGACTCGCATAACAGCACCAGTGATTCCCGCTCGGCATCATTGATCCAGCCCTTGGTGGAACCACTCATATCCACCATGAACATCACCGCGATATCGCGCTCCAGCTTGTGTTTCTTGGTAAACAGGCGGTCGGACATTTCCAGCCCCATGGTAGTGTCAGCGCAAGCCTCGACCAGTGCATCGATATCAACATTCTCGCCATAGGGTTGTTTCTTGAGCATCTTGTCTTCGCCGCGCAGGGCTTCAAAGGTGCGCCGCAAGCTGGCGGTTAAACCGCGGTACTTGACGAGGGTGTCGCCGACAAAGTCATCCTCCACCGGAGCTACATCCAGCTCTCGCAAAACGGTCCAGTTCTTGCGGTAATTCTGGCGTTCGTAATCCCACTCGTTGTAAAGAAAAGCACCTTCTTCATGGTAGGTGCCCTTCCATACATCCTCGACGCTGCGTTCCTCGACGGCCTCGGCGTGATACACACCGTCACCTGCCGCATACAAGTATTCTTCCGGAATCTCACCCAGGTCCTGAAAGATGGATGCCATGGTACCCTTGACATCATCCGGCGGCTCTATCGGCCTGCCATCCAGCTGCATCTCGAACGTCACACCGTTTGCTTCATCATCCGCTTCGACAGTGCGCAGTTCAAAAGGCAGCCGCACCTCACCATCCTCGTTGAGCTCGCCTGCCTCATCATCCTGTTCATCGGCTTCTTCCCTGAGTCCGTCCTGCATATGCAGCATGTGCATACGAAATGCCTGCTTGTCCGCCTGCAGACGCGCGGCCCTCACCTTTTCGACCGCCTCCGGTCGCATCACACCCTGGTAGATCACACTGCCAGGTATGTTGCTACCGGCAAGACGTTGCAGCCACAACAGCGTGTCCTCAACCCTTGCGCCCGGCTGTGAAAGCCGCTCAGCTGCTGCCTGCCAGTGTTCGTTCAGCTCAACGGGACTGTCCGCCCTGAAACGCAGCAGCTGACGATAAACCCCTGGCAAGGTATCGCGGATGCAGGCATCCAGCCGCAAGGTTTCCAGTGCATGGAAACATGCCAGCGCCGCATCCGGATCGGCATAGCGACCCAGCACCTCGCGCGCCTCTATACGCCAGCTGCCAAACCAGGTCTGCGCCCACAGATGCACCACCAGCGCCTTGTATAACTGAAAATTATCTTCCCGGTCGGGGAAACGGTTCACACAGGCAGGCAGAAACAGGGTTTCGGTATCGGTGTAACAGTGATCACCACATTCAAGCTTCAGGCGACGACCATTCAGGCCATGCACAAAAACTTCCAGTACATTGACAACATCTTCAAAACTTACGCCGGTGGAACGTGCCTTGTAGTCGCGCGCAAATCCCTCGGCATCCCTGAAGGCCACCACAGCCGGGTGCAAGCCCCTGGTATCGTAGATATCCATACAGGCCAGCAGCCACGCTTCAACACCAGCGGCATCCATCAGACGCAATGCGGGACACACATACGAGACAAAATTGAGCGCCATCCCGGAACTGGTGCGCGTCACGATACTCACCCAGTGCAATACAAAATCCTGCTGTTGCCGCGAAAACTCTGCCAGCGCACGTGCCGGTTCCTCGGCCGCACCCATCGAGATCATGTGAATATCAAGACGCTCTTCCAGCTGCACTGCGGTCAGTGGTTGAGCACCCGTCTGCAGGAATTCGGTTTCGTCATACCAGCGCGCTGCCACGCCGGCAGGCAACACGCGCCCGTCACGCGCAGTGACCCCCGGATGTAAAGGCTCGATGGTACAGCCCGGCAACACCTCGGCCAGCAACTGCCCCAGGCTCTCTGCATTCCAGGCGTTCGCACCACCGTCAGTTGACAACCACACACCGAGGCAATTGTCCGAAACAAGTCTTGGCAAGTAGCGGACCAGCTTTGCCATATCCACTTCACGGTCCCACATCTGTCCCTTCGGACCGTGACCTACAGGCGGGACTGGCAGGATGATGACATCAAAGCGCAGCTGCCGACGCAGCAGGTCCTCGACATAGTCGACGACATCATCATGGACGTACTCCACATGTTGCGTACCGGCCTGCTCGCGACATAATTGCAACATGTCTTCGCTGGCATCAACATGAACGACTGACGCCCCGGCCTGCAGTGCCCGTGCAGTCACGTAGCCACCACCGGCAAACAGATGCAGCACACGGATGTCATCAAGGTCATAACAGCCCTCGATGCGCTGACAGATCCAGTCGGCACAGGCTAGTTCGCGCCCGCGGAAACCGACACGTCCCTGCTCATCCAGACGACAGACCAACTGCTGCCCGTTGACCGTGACCTGCCATTCACGCGGCAAGCCGCTGCGCGTCGGTTGCCAGTGACCACCGCCACCCAGTTCCTGCACATACACCCAGTCTGCGGACCATTGCTCACTGGCAGGTTTTCCCTGCGCCAGGCGATCAGGGCACTCAACAAGAATATCGCCCCAGCGTTCCAGTTTGCGGCCGCCACCAAAATCGACCAGTTCGTAGTCCCCCAACGGGGTGTCTACCTGCACGCTGCTGGTACTGGCTTCGGAGTCTGTAGGTGGTTGCAACATAAACAAGACAACGCAGAAAATTACCGGTGATATATATTCTCCCGGCTACAAGTATACCTGACGATGTTCAGCGTTGCGGTCACTTCCAGAGCCGTCATGAAAACGCGGCACCCGCTGCGGCACACTAACAGGCCTGGTCAGACAGTCATCCGTCCCGTCTGCACGCCCGGGCATACGATACGGTTCAGAGGCAGGTGCCATTTTCAGGCCAGTAGCAGCCTCTGCCTGCTTTGCAGGCCTAACCATCGCGAGTCGCTGTTTTGAAGCAGTCACAAGGGAAATCCTGGTGAAAATGAAGAATCATGCCGGTACTGAAAACTACAAAATCATCGGCCGCGCAGAAACAAAAAAGGGAACAACAACCAACTGCAACACTGCAGCATGGTTGTCATTCCCTTTAACGGGATATTACACAAATATTTCTAGCTACAACCCTTCGGACGCGGCAGACCGGCAATCTTGTTGGCGCACTTGATCAGGCCGGTCGGGAATAATGAATATATATACTTCTGGTCACTGCGGTCCTTGCCGTACTGCTTTTTCATCAGCTTGGAAAAAGCACGCGGCTCACACACCGCCCCGTTGTCAGCAAAGTATTCGCGCGCCATGTTGATAATATCCCAGTGTTCCTGGGTGAGCTCGTCAATGTGCTCGTTCTTCGCGATCTCGGCGGCCAGTGCCTCGCTCCACTCGTCCAGGTTCTCCAGCCAGCCGGCCTCGCTCAACTGGATCGCCTTGCCATCCACTACTGCTTCCATGATTCTCGCTCCCTGGTATTTGTCTGAAATTGTAAGGTTGCTGTCCTGTCAGGACACGCCGGGGTCAGCAGCATAGTCGGGTCAGCACAAAATTAGAACGATTTTTTATACCCGCTTAGCCCTTTAAATTATCTGGTAATTTTGATTGCCGGCATCAATGCTGCCTGACTGCTGGTTTTCCGACCGTTAGCGCCAGTCATGACAATGGCCGGCGCCTGGTTTTCTGTATAGTGGTAGCCTCTTGAACCAGCCTGAAAACTCATGAAACTACTGATACGCAACCTTGCCCGCAGCACCAGCGAAGCGGAAATATGCGCCCTGTTCGAACTCCATGGCTCGGTACAGTCCTGCAAGCTGGTAATTGACAAAAACACCGGGATCTCCAAGGGTTTTGGCTTTGTCGAAATGCCCAGGCAGGGTGAAGCCAAGGCGGCGATGAAGACACTCAATGGCAAGGAAATCGACGGCAGCAAGATCCGGGTAAAAAAGGCCGAGACAAAAAAAGCGCCGGACAGCAGCAACCATGACTGAAACCGGCGCCCGCGATCCATTGCATGGCGTGACACTGGAACGACTGCTTCAGCGTCTGGTGGAAAAATATGGCTGGCAGGAACTGGGACGTCGTATCAAACTAAAATGCTTCAGCAATGAACCGAGCATCAGCTCCAGCCTGAAGTTTCTGAGAAAGACACCCTGGGCACGACAAAAAGTCGAGGCACTGTATCTGCAGACACAATGGCCAGACCATTAACAGGCAGCAGTACCCGTAAAAGGCCGCTGGCAAAAATTACAGATGAAATACCTTATTGCACTAGTGATCGTTGTTGTTGCCGCATCCAGCCTGGTGTTGCTGCAAAACAAACCGTCGGACAACAACACAGCGGTGACCGGACTGCCCTGGCAGATCGATATCCGGTCGGACGGCAGTACGCAGGTATTTGGCATTACGCCCGGACAGACCACACTGGCAGAAACCATCGAGCAGCATGGCGACGATCTGAAACTGGCGATCATTGCTGCACCGCAGGAAAGCGGCACGCTGGAAGCCTATTACAGCCACTACTCGGCAGGCCCCATTACCGGCAAGCTGTTACTGGTACTGGATGTTGCACCGCAACAACTGGCCTCGCTGCGCCAACGGGCTTTTCAGGAAGGCGGCATGCGCCGTTATCGCCTGCACCCGGACGACCTGCCGGTTGCTTACCAGGCACCGGTCAGCGTGATCAACTTCCTGCCCAGCATTGACCTTGATGATGAGATAGCACAATCACGCTTCGGTACACCTGCCGAGATTGTGCAAGTCACCAGGCAGCAAAGGCACTGGCTCTACCCTGACAAGGGACTGGAGGTAATTCTCGATGCAGCAGGCAAGGACGTACTGCAATACCTGCAACCGCGGGCATTCGGCGCACACCGTGACCAGTTGCTGCAATCAGTAGCAGCGACTGAAAACCCGCACCCGTAAAAAACCGGCCCCGGGCCGGTCTCTGTTTACGCTTGCCTGTAAACTTCAGTGACTGATATATACAAGTCAGATGGATCATCAGCCGCATCGACTTATTGGCTGAACAACAACGTCAGCAAGCCGGGCCCATTCAGCAGCACCAGCGCCAGCAACATCAGTTGCAGCCGTGCTGTGCGAGAAAGATTACGACCGGCAAACATTATCAGCACAACACTAATCAACGAGTAACCAAAAAGCGTAGCCATGGCCGGTTAGCGCTGCCCGTATCGACAAATCATCACAAGCTTCGCAGCAATATCAGGTACGCCGGTATTTGCGCTACACAATCATTGTGCCACACGACTGGTGCCACGACTGGTCAGCACACGCACCTGGTCACCGACGGCAAATTTTTCATGCGGAGACAAGCCCTGCACAATTGCGAGGATCCGGCCACTATCCAGCTTGACGGTAATCTCCACACCCTGACTGCGGGTAACACCTTCTTCAACTGCCGCACCGGCCATGCCACCTGCGACGGCACCAATCACCGCCATGATGGAACTGCCCTTGCCGCCACCCAGCGTACTGCCGCCAATACCACCCACCACTGCGCCGGCGCCAGCACCTACAGGCGATTTCGTACCCTCAATCTGTACCGGCCGCAAGCTGATAATTTCACCGTACTCGACCTGCTGTGCCCGGCGCACTTCCGAGCGGCTATAGGTGTCACCGGACAGGTCAGATGCGCAACCGGACAAAACGCTCACACAAGACAGGAACATCACAACAAGATATTTTTTCATTGGGCTACCTCATACATTATTTAAATTTCCGGCATTCTGTTTCGCCATGCCTGCGACAATAGTCGAAATCATCAAAATTTTCAGGCGCCGGCGGTCCGCCTGCAGCTGTTTCAGGCCGGTCTTTGCGGAAACAGCCGCCCCGGCGAAATGACCGCCCCTATCCGGGGAATATTTGATCCAGCTCATGGTCGAGTACTATTGACTAAGTTGATAATAGCGGACACTGTATCCGCCTGTGAGCTAGCGCGCGCAGGCCGGAAACAACGGGGGCTGGTATTATCCATATAATACAGATAGTTATGCAGACCACCATGAACCTTCCTCGCCGGAACATACAGAAAGGATTATAAAATGGTTACCTACAACGAATTGCATTCAGAGAACCACGACATCACAGAACTCTCCAACGTACTGCTGTACCTGTTCAAGGAACGTTCCATGTGCGACACCGGGACCTGCTGTGACCTTTTCTACCGCTACACAGAAAAAGTCAAACACCATATTGATACCGTCGACAAGAATCTCTACAGCAAGTTGCTGACGCACGAAGACCATGAAATCCAGCAACTGGCAAAAAATTTCATGTCCGGTTCCCAGGAGATCAAAAAAATTATAGCTACCTATATAAAAACATGGTGCCCGAAGAAAAAGGCCGACACGCTGGCAATTGCAAAATACGACCAGTTCCTGAAGGAGTCAGAGGATATGTTTGAACTGATACTCAAGCGTATTCAGGATGAAACCGAGAAACTCTATCCACTGGTCCGGGAACTCAGCAACAAGGTCAGCTAGACAACACAAGCCCAACCAGCGGGCCAGACCCGGTCGACCTGCAGTGTACCTGTGCGCTCAACAGGCCCGGCCCTGTTAATTTTTAATCCGCCCCCTGCGCTTCTGCCCGACCACGCCGAGCGGCCCTGATTTTCCTGCAGGGTGCTTGATCTGCGTCAATGTCTGTCTTTCAGCGTGACGTATTCTGCCAGCATCAGGAAACAACGACACCCGTCGGTTGCCCGGACAAGTGCCACTGTGTAGATACAGCTTATGAGATACTGCCGCATTTCTTTACTATCGGGAATCCTGCTTCTGCAGCTTGCGCTGTTAACCGGTTCGGGCATTGCCACTGCGAGAGAGCAGGCGCTGCCGGATGATTATTGCCAGTGGGCGGTTACCGACTACGCTATCGCGCAGCCGCTCTGTGAGCTTGCCGGGGATGCCTCGCGTGGCATGGCAATCGCGTTAGACAGTGGCCGCGGCAATTGCCTCGCCTGTCACCAGTTACCCATCCCGGATGTTGAGGCCTATGGCACCATCGGGCCGCCGCTGTCCGGCATCGGCGCCCGCCTTACAAAAGGCCAGATACGGCTGCGCGTGGTCGATACACGCGAAATCAATCCGATGTCGATCATGCCCGGATTTTACCGTGATCCGCGCCTGATTCATCGCCCCGACAAACGCTACGCCGGCAGAACCTTCCTGAATGCACAGCAGGTGGAAGATGTGATTGCCTACCTCGTGACACTAAAATGATGCTGCCCGATAAACGCCTGCTGTTGTTACCCACCCTGCTACTCGCATTGCTGGCAACTGCCACAACGGCTGCCGAACCACGTTCCGGCTATGAATATATCAAGCAGTCCACGCGCGACATGCAGGACGATGACTTTGAGAACCCCGGCATGCTTGCCCTTGAGCAGGGCCGGCAACTCTTTAACGTGACACCGGCAGGCAGGGAGAAATCATGCGCCGCATGCCACGGTAGCGAAGGTGAAGACCTGGATGTGACAGGTATTGCGCGCTACCCCGTTCATAACGGCAACGGCCTTGTGACGCTGCAGAAACAGATCAACAGCTGTCGCGAAAATCATGGCGACGGCTCCCTGCCGATCGATCATCCCGACCTGATCGCACTGGAAACATTTGTGCGCAACCGTGCAGCCGGCGAAGTGATCAACGTACAGACAGACGGCCCGATGGCGCCGCTACTGGAAAAAGGTGAGCAACTCTACCGGCTGCGCTATGGCCTGATCGACATGTCCTGCCAGCATTGCCATGATTTCTATCCGGGGCAAAGGATTCGCGGGCAGACCATCAGCCAGGGAATGAGCAACGGCTTCCCTGCCTACCGGCTCGACATCGGGGAGATGACCAACCTGCACCAGCGTATCCAGCAGTGCCTCTCGCTGATGCGCGCGGAACCGTTCGAAGCCGGTTCCGAAGAGATTAATCTGATGGGGCTTTACATCATGTCCCGTTCAAACGGCCTGAAAATAGAAACGCCGGCAGTCCGGTATTAAACAATAACGCTACCGGATAGCCTGCAGGGCTAATGACTGTGCCCAGCCTGTCTTTTGCTGGACAAATCAGGAAACCGGTTTGTCGCATAGGCAGTGTGGCAGGCAACACAGCTTTCACCCAGCTTCGAGATATAGAAGCTCACCAGTTCAGTCTTGCCGCGGCTGGCAACATGCCCAAGCATGCCCGCCAGGTAGTGAAATTGCTGGTCCTGTTCTATAAAAGCATCAGGGAGCTTTGCATGCAGCTCGTGCATTTGCGACTCGCTCAGTGCTTGCTTTAGTACGTAGCTACTTTCCATCTGTGCGGCAATTATTGCGATGTCATCCAGCTTGCCTGCTACATACAGCGGCACTATCGCCATCATTGCCTTCTGCAGCTCGAGCATTTCCCTGGAAAACAGCTGCTGCAATTCAGCCGACAGAGAAGCAATAACAGAGTGTGTCTCCCCGACCCGGGGCTGCGTATTTTCTTCACCCTGGCACAGCGCCGGCAGCAACAGCACCAGAAAGGCCAGTTGAATAATTCTTTTCATAAAATATCCGTCCCTGTTGAAAAAACATCCTGCATACAATCAAAAAGATCCTTGCGCATAATTGTAACCCGGGCACGGGAATAATACTGCGCGCAAACAAAAATGGAACACTCCCGGCATTATTCACCGCAACAGGCCTGAATATCTGTATCGCGAAAAAATAATTGTCGCCTGCCTGCATTTAGCGATTATTATCAGTCCACACAACCGGCAACAGCGAGCTGTCCGGTCAAGACGAAATAACAAGGGCGGCATTATGATCTTCCAGGAAAAACTGTCTTTCGAAACACGCGGGCGCGGCACCCTGGTCATTACCGCTGCCATATGCGAGCAGGTACGCCTGTCCGGGGTAACAACCGGCCTGTGCCATGTGTTCCTGCAGCACACCAGTGCCTCGCTGATACTCTGTGAAAACGCCGATCCAGACGTTCGCAGTGACCTGGATCGCTTCATGACACGGCTGGTCACTGACGGTGATCCGCTGTTTGATCATACCGATGAAGGCCCTGATGACATGTCGGCCCACATCAGGACTATACTCTCCGGACATGACCTGACCCTGCCGGTAACTGACGGACAGTGTGCCCTCGGTATATGGCAAGGCATCTACCTGTGGGAACATCGTAGCGCCGCACACCGGCGTAACCTGGCGATCACCGTGTCCGGCGAATAACCCGGAAACACCGCATGCAAGAAGAAAAAGTCTGCATTGGATTAATTAATCCGAAGAGTCCGGATAATGTAGGCGCGGTTATGCGTTGCGCGGGTAACTTTAAAGCCGACCGTGTTTTTTATACCGGCAAGCGTTATCCGCTGGCGCTGCAGCGCAACCCGGCTGCGCCCGACATGAGCCGCAAGATAAGTGAAGACATCCCGCTATCCGGCGTTACATGTCTCATAGAAGCCGCCCCCGGGAATATGAAAATAGTGTGTGTCGAGTTTGCGGAAAACGCCACGCCCCTGCCTGAATACCAGCACCCGGAAAATGCTTTCTATATTTTCGGACCAGAAGACGGCGGCATCAGCCAGCAGGTTCTGGACAAGGCGAATGCCGTTGTCTATGTACCGACCAATGGCTGTATGAACCTGTCGGCAACCGTGAATGTTGTTCTCTACGACAGGATGACGAAATCTGCCCGGGAATTTAACGGTAATGAACATATTCGCAAGAACAGAGACACCAACAACCGTTTAAAGGTAAAACCTGCCTGACACTGCAGAATAAACACCGGTTTATGCCGCGCATAAAACAACCGCCCCAGTCCACATCCAGATCAAGCCGGGCGACACCGGCCCGTTTGATGCTTCTGCCTGCTGCTGCCGGGTGTCCGGGATATTTTTATTTAACCTGGCACAGGGGCCTTGCTGTATCCAGGCATAATAATCGCGCCTGCGTTATATTACTGCCTGGCCAATCGCGGCTCATGTGCATGTTTCTTTCCGTGCATATGGGGACATAATCAAGAATATACCCCGGCACGAGCCCCTATGACTTCGCTTCAGTTTCTAACGGCAGCCATGCCGATTCTCGCCGTTTTTGTGCTGCTTGTCCTGATGCGGTTACCTGCAACCAAGGCCATGCCGGCGAGCCTGCTGGCGACCGCGGCCAGCGCCTATTTCGTTTGGCACTTGTCATTTTTGCAAATCGCAGCATCGGTACTACAGGGTTGGGTAATTGCACTGACCATACTGTGGATTGTCTTTGGCGCCATCCTGCTGTTGAACACCCTGAAACACAGTGGTGCGATTACCGTGATACGAGAGGGTTTTTTTCAAATCAGCCCCGACCGCCGCATCCAGACAGTCATCATTGGCTGGTTGTTTGTGTCTTTTTTAGAGGGAGCTGCCGGCTTTGGAACGCCGGCGGCAATTGTTGCACCGCTACTTGTTGTTCTTGGCTTTCCGCCGCTGGCGGCGGTAGTGTTAGCGTTAATTGGCGACAGTGCTGCGGTGTCTTCCGGGGCGGTAGGGCTACCGGTATTGGTAGGCATTGGTCAGGGGCTGGAAGGTATTGGCAGCGATGAACTGGCTGCCATAGCCGTACAGGCGGTGATGTTCGATGTGGCTGTTGCTTCTTTCATTCCGCTGCTAATGGTGGTGATCCTCACCCGGTTTTTTGGCCCCAATAAATCGGTACGCGAAGGTTTACAGGTATGGCGGTTTGCCTTGCTTGGCGGGTTTTCATTCACGCTACCGGCGCTTGCCGTTGCGAAGTTTCTGGGACCGGAGTTTCCATCCATACTGGGTGCACTGGCAGGGCTGCTGATATGTATCGGCGCCACAAAATCCGGCATTTTAATGCCGAAACAAATCTGGGGTTTTGCCTCGGACCCGGATCACGGTGATGCTGGTGCTGCAGAGGCAATTGTCGATGACAAGCCTGATAAACCACTGTCGTTGAGCATGGCGTGGCTGCCGTATCTGCTGGTGGTGGTGTTCCTTATTGTTAGCCG
The DNA here is from genome assembly GCA_029859555.1 of Gammaproteobacteria bacterium. GTDB lineage: Bacteria > Pseudomonadota > Gammaproteobacteria > UBA9214 > UBA9214 > UBA9214. The sequence goes on along the minus strand of JAOUCV010000003.1, from coordinate 5,622 downwards.
CCTGGATGCACTGCCGCTGAAAGCGTGGCTGCTTGAAACCGCGGTGACGTGGCGCAATATTTTGTCATCCGATGTCAGCGTAACGGCACATACCTTGTATTTACCCGGAACGGTATTTGTTTTGGTTGTTGTCCTTACGGCGTTCTTTCACAAGAAGAGTGCGGCACAAGTGGCGAATGCATGGCGTGAGTCTGCAGTGTCGCTCGGACCCACCGTAATTGCGTTGGCGGCTTCCGTGCCGATGGTGCGTATCTTCCTGAACTCAGGGGTAAATTCGGCAGACCTAAGCAGCATGCCGCTTGCGCTCGGGAGCCTGGCGGCGGAAACCTTTGCCGGGGCCTGGCCTGTATTTGCGCCAATGTTGGGCGCCCTGGGTTCGTTTATTGCGGGCAGTGCGACGTTTTCAAATATGATGTTTGCCGACCTGCAGTTGACTACCGCCAATAACCTGGGGCTGGATTCACAAGTGATGCTGGCATTGCAGATTATTGGCGCCAACGCAGGCAATATGATTTGCGTGGTCAATGTTGTCGCGGCGGCATCGGTTGTTGGTTTGGTGGGCAAAGAAGGTCAAATTATTCGCTTTACGCTGGGACCCATGTTGCTTTATGCCACAGGTGCCGGTCTGCTGGCGCTTGTTGTCTACCAGGCCTGAAGGTGGAGAGCGACGCCTGCTGTCGCTCAGGGGCTCCTTGTCCGTCCGGCAACTGTTTGTCTAACGTTACCAGGCTGAAACACAACCATCATTTTTTCGGGAAATCGGTCTCGTTGGCGGTCGCCTGCGCCTGCATGACCCAGCCGCCGCCCATGGCCTTGTAGGTGTTGACCAGGGAGGTATAGACATCGCCACGTACACTGACGTACTGCAGTTCGGCAGTAAACAGGGAGCGCTGCGCATCGAGCACCTCGATGTAAGAGGCATAGCCCTCGTCATAGCGCAGTTTCGCCAGGCGCGCATAGTCATCAAGGGCCTGCACGCGGCGTCCTTCGGCAACCAGCCGCTGGCGCGACTTCTGGACACTGATGAGCGCATCGTCGACGTCCCGAAAAGCCGCCTGCACGGTTTGCAAGTAAGCTGTCAGGGCCTGACGCTGCACGGCTTCACTGGCGCGCACCTGTCCGCTGATGGCGCCGCCGGTAAAGATCGGCCCCAGTGCGTTACCGCCGATGCTCCACACCCTGGCGGAGCTCTGCAGCAGGTTGTCGAGTTCCTCGCTGACATAGCCAAACAGGCCGGTCAGCGAGATAGTGGGGAAATACTGTGACCGCGCTACGCCGATGCGCGCATTGGCGGCCACCAGGTTCTGCTCGGCGGCGTGGATATCCGGACGGTTTGCCAGCAGTGAAGAGGGCGCACCCGCGGGCACCGCCGGCAGCACCAGCGCATCGATGCTCTTGCCGCGCGGGATGCCAGCTGGATTATGGCCAAGCAGCACCGACAAGGCGTTCTCGGTGAGTGCGATTTGTTGTTCTATTGGCGGGATGGCCGCAGCCGCCTGCTCGTATTCGACTTTCACCTGCGCCAGTTCCAGTTCGGATATGACCCCGCCCTTGAACTTCAGTTCAAACAGGCGCAGGGCTTCGGCGCGCGTGTCCAGTGTTTCCTGCGAGACTTCAAGCTGGCGATCGAACTGTCGCAGCAAGACATAGGTGTTGGCGACAGCGGATACCAGGCTGAGGATCACCGTGCGCCGGTTTTCTTCCTGTGCCAGCAGTTCGGCGCGGCTGGCCTCGGTGGCGCGGCGAACCCGGCCCCACAGGTCGATCTCCCAGCCGGCATTCAGAGTGGCACCGTAATTGTTGTAGATACGGTCGCTTCCCGAGGGGATGCCGCCAAAGTTTTCGCGCGAGGCCTGGTTGCGACTGGCCTGGCCGTTATAGCCGATCTGCGGATAGAAGCCGGAGCGTGAGACATCCAGGCGTGCCGCGAATTCCTCGACGCGTGCGGCGGCGATGCGCACGTCCTTGTTTTCCCGCAGGGCGGTGTCAATCAGCTGGTTGAGTACCGGGTCGTCGAATTGTTCCCACCAGCGGGTATTGGCTGCATCGGCGGCTGCCGCGTAGTCAACACGCCAGTCCACCGGACTCTCGACCGCCGGGCGCACGTAGTCAGGGCCCTGTGTGCAACCGACCAGGGAAAGCAGCAACAGCGACAACACCTGGCTGCGCAGCAGCTTAGTCATTTTCGGGTTTCTCCGCGGGTGCCCGGGGTACCTGCGGTGGCGTGGCCGCGTCGCCGGATTCATCATCATGGCCAGCGTCGACCTCGTTCGCCCCGCCCCTGGCGCCGAGCTTTTCCAGTACCAGGAAAAACATCGGCACGAAAAAGATGGCGATGGCCGAGGCAGCCAGCATGCCGCCGATGACACCGGTACCGATGGAGTGACGGCTGTTGGCCGAGGCACCGGTGGCAATCGCGAGTGGTACCACGCCGAGAATGAAGGCAAAAGAGGTCATCAAGATCGGCCGGAAGCGCAGCTGTGCCGCCTCGACCGCCGAGTCATACAGGGACTTGCCGTCCCGGTGCAGTTCTACCGCGAACTCTACGATGAGAATGGCGTTCTTTGCCGCCAGCGCAATCAGGGTGAGCAGGCCGATCTGGAAATACACATCGTTCGGTATGTCACGCAGCACAATCGCCAACAACGCCCCCAGCAGGGCGAAGGGCACTGCCATGATAACGCCGAACGGCAGCGTCCAGCTCTCGTACTGCGCAGCCAGAATCAGGAACACGAAGATCAGCCCGAAGATAAAGGCAATCGCCGAAGTGCCGCCCGCCATCTTTTCCTCGCGCGCCTCACCGGACCAGGCAAAGCCGTAATCACCCGGCAATACCTCGTTGGCGATCTGTTCCATAATTTCCAGGGCCTGACCGGAACTCACACCGGGCGCCGGACCACCGGTGACCTTGGCGGCGGGAAAGTTGTTGAAGCGGGTGACGAGATCCGGACCGGTCGACCAGCGGGTGCTGACCAGCGCCGACAGTGGCACCATGCCGCCTTTATCACTGCGCACATAGATATGAGCGATATCGTCCGGGTCCAGCCGGTACTCGGGCTCGGCCTGCAGAATCACCTGCCAGAGGCGTGCATTTTTCGGAAACTGGTTGACATACAGTGAACCGAACAGGGTCTGCAGCGTGTCATACACATTGGAAACCGGTACCCCCAGGGTCTCGGCCTTCTCGCGGTCCAGCTCGGTCAGCAACTGGCGATTTTCAGCACTCACCGTCGAGCTGACGCGCGCCAGCCGCGGATCCTGATGGGCTTTTGCGACAATCTGCTGCACGTAACCGGCAAGCTGGCCGTAGTCGCCACTGCCGCGTTGCTGTACCCACATTTCGAAACCCGCCGTGACGCCGAGCCCCGGAATGGACGGCGGATTGAGTGGAATCACCAGCCCCTCCTTGATGTCGGCATAATCAAGGGCCGCCGCCTGGATAACGGCGGGTGCCGAGAGTTCTTCGCTGTTGCGTTCCTCGAAGTCCTTCAGCGATACGAACAATAGACCGCGATTGGTCTTCATCTGCTGGTCGATCAGACTGTAACCGTCGAACTGGGTGACGTTTTCAACGGCGGGATGTTTCATCAGGAACGCGGCGGCACGCTCCCCGACGGCTTCGGTTCGATCCAGGCTGGCGGCATCCGGCAGCATGTAGGGAACGAACAGGTAGCCCTGGTCTTCCTGGGGTACGAATGCCCCCGGCCATACCGAGAACAGCCAGACCGCTGCGACCACCACCGCACCGAACGCAGCGAATGCCACCCGCGTATGGTGCATGATCCAGCGGGAGCCACTCACGTAACCATTGGTAGCACGTTCCAGGGTGTTCTCGAACCATTTGAAGAAGCCATGTTTCTCGCCGTGCCCGGGCTTGATCAGGATAGCCGCCAGTGCCGGCGACAGGGTGAGCGCCACCAGCCCGGAAAACACCACCGAAATGGCAATGGTCACCGCGAACTGCTTATAGAGTTGTCCGGTCATGCCACCCAGGAACGCCACCGGGATGAACACTGCATTAAGCACCAGCACGATCGCAATCAGTGCGCCTGACACCTCACTCATGGCGCGCTTGGCGGCCTCCTTGGGTGACAGCCCGAACTGTGCCATGTTGCGTTCGGTATTCTCGATCACCACGATGGCATCGTCCACCACGATACCGATGGCGAGAATCATGCCGAACAGGGTGAGCATGTTGACCGAGAAGCCGAACGCCAGCATGCCGACCATGGCGCCGAGGATGGATACCGGGACGGCGAGCGCCGGGATGATGGTGAGGCGGAGACTCTGCAGGAATACGAACACCACCAGCACCACCAGCACCACCGCTTCGAAGAAAGTATGTACCACCTCATCGATGGACGCCTCGACAAACCTGGTGGTATCCAGCGCTACCTTGTACTCCAGGCCGTCGGGAAAACTTCTGGAGAGACTCTCGAGCGTGGCATTGACCTGTTCCGAGACATTCAGGGCATTGGCGCCAGGTTGCTGGTACACCGCAATGAGGGTGGCCTCTTTGCCCTGGTACTTGGAGCGAATCGAGTAGTCCTTGCGCCCGAGGTCGGCACGGCCGATGTTCTTGATGCGCATAATCGCCGCACCCTGCTGTTCTGCTCGCAGGATAATGTTCTCGAATTCTTCCGGTTCGGTGAACAGGCCGGGCGTGGTGACCGGAAAGGTCTGCGACACCGGTGCCGGCGTGGGCGATTGACCAATGCGCCCCACGGCGAACTGCTGATTCTGTTGCCGCACGGCGTTGGCCACGTCGGTGGCGGTGACGCCGAGCTGTGCCATGCGATCCGGACGCAGCCAGATACGCATGGCATAGTCGGGCACTCCGAGAATGGCCGCCTGGTTGGCGCCGTCGATGCGCTTGATGGCATCCAGCAGGTTGATATTCGTGTAATTCGCGATGTAGTCCGGGTCGTAACGTCCGTCCGGTGAAAACAGGGCGATGACCATCATGAAGCTCGCGGTGGTCTTCTTGACAATGACCCCCTGCGCGGTCACCGCCGAGGGTAACTGGGGTGTCGCCCACTGCACGCGGTTCTGCACATCCACCTGCGCCAGCTGGGGGTCGGTGCCCTGGTCGAAGTAGACGTTGAGTGTGTAGTTGCCGGTCGAGGAACTGGTGGACTGCATGTAGATCATGTTGTCCGCGCCGTTGACCTGCTGCTCGATGGGCGCACCAACATTCTGTGCCACCGTGTCGGCGTCGGCGCCCGGATAGGTGGCGGTCACCTGCACCTGCACCGGCGCGATGTCCGGGTACTGGGCGATGGGTAGACTGAACATGGCCACCCCGCCGGCAATCACAATGATCAGCGACACGACCATCGCAAAGATGGGCCGGTCGATGAAGAAATGTGCAAACATCGGCGCTGCTTCCCGGCTCAGTCGCTGGCGGTGTTGGCTTTTTCCGCGGCCGCTGAAGCAGCCCCGGCCGCAGCCTTTTCTGGCTTGTCCGCGTCTTTCTCGACAATCCTGACCGGAGTACCCTTGGCGAGACGCACGATGCCGTCCGTGATGACCTTGTCGCCGACCGACAGGCCACTGGAGATAAACCAGTTGTCACCCTGCCAGTCACCGACCGTGACACCGCGCACCTGCGCCTTGCCCCCG
>JAOUCV010000451.1 GCA_029859555.1 Gammaproteobacteria bacterium | reverse complement strand
ACACCGGTGCGGTGCTGCCATCGACTTTCATGGTTGGTGGCACGCCTGCTGTCAGGAACAGATCCGACGCGCGCTTGTCATGCATCATTTTCAACAGTAAAGATAATTCCATAGCCATTCTCCGAAATCTGCCGCCTAGCGGAAGCTGTCCTTGTTGACTGCCTTCAAACGCGCATCCTGCTTGGTAATCAGACCCTTGGATACCAGGTCGAGAAGATACTGGTCCAGTGTGGTCATACCTACCGAGTTACCTGTCTGGATAGCAGAATACATCTGTGCGACCTTGTCTTCGCGAATCAGGTTACGTATTGCCGGCGTGCCAATCATGATTTCCCAGGCAGCTATTCGCCCGCCACCAATCTTCTTCAGCAAGGTCTGCGCGATAACTGCGCGCAGTGACTCTGATAACATGGAGCGCACCATGGTCTTTTCTGCGGCCGGGAACACGTCGATAACACGGTCAATGGTCTTGGCCGCCGAGGTGGTGTGCAATGTGCCGAACACGAGGTGCCCGGTTTCTGCTGCAGTCAGTGCCAGCCGGATGGTTTCCAGGTCACGCATTTCACCCACCAGGATAATATCCGGATCTTCACGCAAGGCCGAGCGCAATGCCTCGTTAAAACCGAGTGTATCCTTGTGAACCTCACGCTGGTTGATCAGGCACTTCTTGGCTTCGTGCACAAATTCGATCGGGTCCTCGATGGTGAGGATATGCGAATAGGCCTTGGCGTTGATGTAATCAATCATCGCTGCCAGCGTGGTGGACTTACCGGAACCGGTCGGGCCGGTCACCAGCACCAGACCACGCGGGGTGTCGGCAATTTCCTTGAATGACGCCGGTGTTCCCAGGTCATCAAGCCCGAGAATCTCGGATGGAATGGTACGAAACACGGCACCCGCACCACGATTCTGGTTAAACGCATTAACACGAAACCGGGCGAGGTCCGGAATCTCGAATGAAAAATCGGTCTCCAGAAATTCCTCGTAATCCTTGCGTTGCTTGTCGTTCATGATGTCGTAGACAAGACCGTGCACGGTTTTATGATCCAGCGCAGGGACATTTACCTTGCGCATATCACCGTCAACACGAATCATCGGCGGCAGTCCTGCAGAGAGGTGCAGATCCGATGCGCCATTCTTGACACTGAAGGTAAGTAACTCCGCTATATCCATCCCAACTCCCTGTGACTATTTAGTACTCTCCACAGACTATCGACTGTGATTCTGAATACTTAAAAAACGTTTTGATATCGGTAACTTGTGGTGCTGGATAGCAGGCGATTTGCATTGAACCCGGTCTAGCCCCCCGGCACCGATTCAGTAAGTCAGCAGCAGTATGCCGCATTACGCTGATTTAGCAAGCCACCCATGAATAATTTCCGTCAGGAATCAGACACCTAAAAAGCCGTTCCGGCAACCGGTTATTGCCGGCATCAATTTGTCGAAATGCTTTCCAAAGTTTTAAACGCTTGCTTGTAGCAAGCGTGTTTCATCCTGTATCGTCAAAATCATGAATAACACTACCCTGACTTTTATAGGCGGCGGCAATATGGCCGCCAGCCTGATCGGCGGCCTGATAGCAGATGGCTGGGATCCGGCCCGTATCCGGGTTGCTGACAACAGTCCCGGGCGACTGCAGCAACTTTCACAGCAGTTCCCGATTTCCACCAGCACCGATAACTGCGATGCTGCCGACCAGACCGATATTATCGTACTGGCAGTCAAACCCCAGGTGATGAAATCCGTCGCTCTGGAACTGGCCAGCCTCGTGGCCAGGCAGCAGCCGCTGGTGATCTCTATCGCTGCCGGTATCCCCGCCGGGGCACTTGGCAACTGGCTGGGAAAATCAACTGCGATTGTGCGCACCATGCCGAATACACCCGCCATGGTACAGAGCGGCGCCACAGCACTGTATGCAAATGAACGTGTCAGCGAAGAACAACGCAGCATTGCAGAATCGATACTGCGTGCCGTCGGTGTCGCCATCTGGGTCGAGGATGAGGCTCAAATGGATGCTGTCACCGCCCTTTCCGGCAGCGGCCCTGCCTATTTCTTTCTGTTCATGGAAGCGTTACAGACCGCCGGGGTGGAACTTGGCCTGCCGCAAGAGACCGCCCGGCTGCTGGCCTTGCAGACCGCCTTTGGTGCCG
>JAOUCV010000105.1 GCA_029859555.1 Gammaproteobacteria bacterium | reverse complement strand
CAGCCTGCATCATGTGAAAGGCGCGCTCATCATTACGTACCACGCCCAGACCATTCTGGCACATGATGGCTACACGGTGCTGCGCATCCGCATCTCCGGCTTCAGCCAGCGGCGACAGGAACTGCATTGCCAGGGAAAAGTTTTTTGCTTCAAAAGCCGCTACACCACTGCTGTACTCCGGACTATTTAAATCTGTCGTCATTTTGCACCTCGTTTAGTGGCCTTATTGCCGGCCACGACCCCATGGGTATTTTTTCTTGCACCTACACTACCCATTAAGCTCTGCGCATCGAATACCCATAAAGAGAGAATATTTTGAATTTTCATGAAGATACACCAGTCATTGTTGGCCGGGTTCACTCTCCCTATAGGGATATACGGAGCTAAAATACGCTCCTGTATACTGACGTGCATTGGTGCTAAATCTAATCGAAACAATGGACTAGCAAGCATCTGCTGCCACAACGAATACGACTTACAGCTAGAGGAGAACACGATGAACCAGGAATACTATGACGCAGTCACCAAGATGGAAGGCATGAACGTTGACCCGGAATATGTACAGGGCTGGCAAGGTGGCTACCTGTTGAACCCGGAACGCGAAGAACAGCGCGTTAACGAGGCCTATTCAGCCGGCTACGAAGATGGCAAGGCCCACAACATGGATAACTTCCCCAACTGGAAAAAATAACAGCTTCCGGCAATAAAAAAGGCGGCTTGGTCCGCCTTTTTTATTGCCGGAAACAAATGCATGACACGATCACGCCGAACACCCCGATCTTACTATCCATTCATCAAATTGCCGGAATTCACCCCCCCGCTCAAACAGTTGCCTGAAAATGACCGCCATGACCATAATGGGGCCAATCCCTGATCGCCAATACTAATGGATTCAATTTAAAGCTTGGTATCCTATCTCGCAAAACTTGCTTTTTTCACCCTTGCCTATGTAGGCACCGCACTGGTCAGTCTGCAGATATCGGGTAACCATGACGGTATCACACCCATCTGGCCACCATCCGGTATCGCCCTGTTTGCCTTCCACCGCTATGGCCTGCGTATGTGGCCGGTCATTGCACTGGGTCTCGCGTTTCTCGGCTGGCAGGTCGGAATACCGCCGCTTTCTGCTGCGATAGCCACCGTCGGAAACATTGGTGAAGCCATGATCGGCTGCCTGTTGCTAAGGCGATTTAATATTCATATCGGGCAACGATTCGGGGATGTTGTGAAGTTTCTGTTCCTGCCCGTGATGCTGTCACCAATATTCGCAGCGACGCTCGGCGCAACCGGGATGGCCCTTGGCGGCGCCGGCCGCTGGGAAGAATTAGACATAATGTGGTTGATGTGGTGGATCGGTGACGCCTGCGGAATCCTGCTGTTCACGCCGCTGTTTTATGGCTGGTGGCGCCGCCCGAAAATATGGTCAACAGACAGTCGTCTGATTGAGTGGCTGATTGTGATCAGCGCCACCCTGCTTATCGGCGGACATACGTTCTCTGGAAAAGAGGCTGCTGCACTGCACGGAGCAGGCAACCTGCAATTTCTTGTCATGCCGTTCCTGTTGTGGGCGGCGATTCGCCTTGGCTTGCGCGGCGTTACACTGGTTTCTCTGATTTGCTGCGGCTGGGTACTATGGGGTGCCGCAAACAACACCGGTCCGTTCGAGATGGACAACATGGTAACCATGGGCCTGTTCGAGAGCAGCTTCATCCTGGTGATTACACTGACTGGCCTGATCGTGCAGAGCCTTTTCAGAGAACTGACACTGAACATAGAAGGCCTCAGAACTGCCCGTAATACGCTTGAAGAACGGGTAAAGAAACGCACCGCTGATCTTGAACAAAGCAACTCCAGGTTGCATCAGGAAATAGATGTAAAAAAACTGACGCAAAAAGAGCTGTCGAGGAGCGAGCAGCGACTCTACAAGGCCAAAGAAGCCGCCGAACAGGCGAACGATTCCAAGACCCGGTTTCTCACTGCAGCAAGCCATGATCTGAGACAACCGCTACAGGCGCTGCTGTCCCAGACAGAACTGCTGTCCGTCAAGAACCACGATCCGGAACTTGATGCCGTAATAACACAGATAGGCAGCGCCGGTATGGCCATGCGGGAGTTGCTCGAAAAGCTGCTCGGCGTCAGCGAAATTGATGCTGGCCTGCTGAGCACAAACCCGGGCATCTTTCCCATTGATCCGCTCCTGAAAGATTTAAAGGGTCAGTTTCAGCAGAGCGCACAAGACAAAGAGATCGTCCTGAAATACTCACCATGCAGTGTTCTGGTTTATAGTGACCCGGCCTTGATACGCGTGATACTGCAGAACCTGATCAGCAACGCCATTAAATATACCGAAAAAGGCAAGGTTCTCATTGGTTGCCGGCGTCGCAAAGACACACTGCGTCTCTGTGTCTGCGACACCGGTATTGGCATAGCCAAGGACAGACACCGGGTAATCTTCGAGGAGTTCTTCCAGCTTGATAATCCAACTCGCAGCCGCAAGCTGGGTTCAGGTTTCGGACTTGCAACGGTGCAACGAATTACAGACTTGCTCAACTACCCGCTTTATCTACATTCCATCCCGGGCAAGGGCAGCTGTTTTGCCATTGATATTCCTGTATCCGGAGCAAAGACCGGCACTGATAGCCGCAAACCGGGCAGCATAGCGGCAGAGAATGCCATGGCTGGACGCAGCATACTGCTCATTGATGATGACGAGATGGTCCTGCACGCCATCAGTCTGCTGCTGAAGTCCCAGGGCTACCAGGTCTCTCCTGCCGCTGATGCCGAAGCCGCTTTTGATATCATCGCCACGGGAATGCATCCGGATATCATCATTTCAGACTATCGTTTACCCGGTGCCTTTACCGGTACGGAACTGGTCACAGAGCTGCGCAGCAGAATCGGCGCCCTGCTCCCCGCAATTATTCTCACAGGAGATCTAACACTGGGCACTGACGACGCGGACCTGCCAGATACCACCCGGCTGCTGCAAAAACCGGTACCGCCACAGAAACTGAAAGCGCTAATCAACCAGCTCCTTGAAAACAGTGGTTGATGCAGCACCTGTACGGGCTGACCTGTGCAGGCGCAGTGTTGGCGCTGATTAAATCCCTTCGCACATCAAATGCACCCTGGCCGGTCAGACATACTGTGTGAAGGCCGGGCCAATGATGCACGCTACGATCCAGCATCATCGCGGCTAAATAATTCTCTCAGCGCCTTGTTCAAGGGCTTGATGGTTTCAGGCACCTCAATATCCATCACCTGGTCAGTGATCCATTTATTATCCTTTTCACCCATCACGGCAGTAATGCATTCGCCAAGATAACGTTTCATGGCATAACCCGGTTCACCATCCGGCATGGGGCACTCCGCATAGTTGGCGCCGCGTTCATTCAGCAGTGCAATCAACGGCCCCCGGTAGTCACCGCTACCTTCAACATCTGCGCGGTTCTCCTGCATGGTATTGGCCAGGTGTTTGGCGAGCGAGCTAATAAATTCCTGTCTTTCACTTGCATCCAGCGCCTCAGCCTTCTTGCGATCTGTCAGGTGTACCAGAAAAGCAAGAAACTCTGCGATCACATCCATACGCTGTGAACGTGTGTCTGTCTGGAATCCTTCATTCTCGAGATTCAAAAGCCCTTGCTGGGCAATGCGCCAAAGGATAAATGCAGTGGCACCGCCGGTTTCAAAAAGCGTGCGTTCCTTACCCTTGTTACTCCACTTGCTTTTAACTCTCACGACACCTTCTCCAGGACGGATAATTAATGATTTTCAGTCTGCAAGGATCGCCTGTAGCTGGTTGAAGGGTTGCTGATACCCTCAATCTGGCGACAACAGGGAACGCATGCTAGCATGGAACAATCTATGGTTTCAGCAAGGTTACCCGGTGACATCAGCACTTAACAACACCGCCACGGTCACGATTGAAGAAATCAGCGAGTTGCTGCCGACACTGGAGGCCGTGCGGGCCAACTGTGATATCGCTGATGCCAGGCACGCGACCGATTACACCCTGTGTGTTTACCTGCTGAAAATGCGTGAATACTTTCGTTGGGAAAAGAACCTCTCTTTCGACCAGAAGCTGCCTCACAAGGAACTCACTGAATGGCTGAGCTGCCGGGAATCGTGCTGGGAAGCACTGCAACTGCGTGACTTCGAAAAAGTACCTGTCTTGAATGCACTGCATGACCCGTTTGATGCCGAAGCCATCAACCAGCTACTGAATCCGCTGGGTTTCGTATACAGCAGCGGTTATGGTCGCAGCATGAAACCAATGTTTTATCTCGGTGCACTGGAGACCCGTGAATCATACAAAGGTTACACCCTGATTGTGTCCGGCAGGGAATACGCCCGGGACCTTGCCTCACAACCGGCCATGAGCCTCGGCAAAACCATTTTCGTGCGACGTGAATCGTTGCGCCGCATGCTCTGGGAAAAAGTAGAGGAATGGCGCTGGAACAAACCGGTTAATGCAATGCAAAACGCCCTCGCTTGCTATGACTTCGACAACCATGCAGTCCAGTCACTGGACGCCATGACCAACAATGAGCTGCGCTCTGTTAAAATTCATGAAATTGGTGAAGTACGGGCAGGCGAACTACTCGGTAACGAGTGGCAGGCAATGCTTGCCGGCATGCCGCACAGCAAAACAGAAATCATGGTTCGCGCTGTACGCGACCATCTTGCGGACGCCCTCTCGACACTTCCCGAACTGTTGTCCGAAATGAACGTCCCGGCGCTGCATTTTTATATAGCCAACCTGGCCAATATGCGCAAGCAGCTGTACCCCTCACTGGTAGCTGCTTACGAAACCTGGACCACCAGCGGTGACAGCCGCGCATTCGAAAGCTGCACTGCCGACTCCGCCGCACACTGGCAGACACTGTGCGAAAAAATACTTGTGATTTACCGGCAAAAAAACACCGGCTATCAACAAGAGTTGATCTCACTGATAGAATCAAGCCCACTTTAACGCCAGAATTCAACATCCATGACAAGCTCATCACCGGCAAACAGGCCGCCATTGGCAACCATCAGGGAAGTCAGGGAAAACAGCTTCATCTTTGAGAAAGACCGGGCGCTGCCGCTCGATATCTGCAATGAAATAATACGTCGCTTTGAGGCCAGCAAAGACGAGCAGTATCCCGGACGGGTAGGACAGACAGTCCGGCAGGAAACCAGCATCAAACGCTCAACCGACCTGGTCGTCAGTGGCAAATCCCACTGGCAGGACATCGACCGTGAGCTGTTTCGCTCACTCGGCCAGGCGATCCAGGAATTTCGCGACACATTCCCGTTCTTCCGTGGCCCGTTCAAGGACAGTGGCTATGCCATTCAGCGCACCAGTCCGGGCGAGTTTTATCACTGGCACATCGATGGCGGCAGCCATGAATTCAGCCAGCGGCAACTGGTTGCCGTCTGGTACCTGAACACGGTAGCTGGTCCCGGCGGTGAAACCGAGTTTTCCTGCCAGAATATAAAAATCAGACCGGAAGCCGGAAAACTGCTGCTTTTCCCGCCTTTCTGGACACATGAGCATCGTGGTGCAACCCTGCAGCAGGGCGTTAAATACATCGCGACCACGTGGATAATATTTGCCTGATGAGCGTTGCAACCCGGACCACATGAAAGTCATTGAACCGTCGACCGCCGCAGAATATCAATGTTATTACAAGCTACGCTGGAAAATCCTGAGATCCCCGTGGCAGCAGCCACGCGGCAGTGAAAAGGACGAGCTGGAGCAATCCAGCCATCACCTGATGATCGTCGATGCTAACCACGCCGTCATTGCCGTTGGACGACTACACTTCAACAGTATCCGCGAAGCACAACTGCGCTACATGGCTGTAGCAACGGCGCAACAGCGCCGGGGAGCCGGCACATTGTTACTGCAGGCGCTGGAACACAAGGCGACCGAACTGGGTGCGGAATACATCGTACTGGATGCACGCGAACATGCACTGCGCTTCTATCACAAGCAGGGTTATCAGGCTGAAGGGCCGGCAGATACGCTCTTTAACATCATCCCGCATATAAGAATGCGGAAAAAGATTACCCCGTAGCAGCAGCCCTCGTCAGCAGCCTGTTCAGGGAAGCATACCCAGCTGTCGAGCTATCGCCGCCAGTTCATCACGTGTCGGATGGCGCTCACCATGCTGCTCAAGCTGAAACTTCCAGTCCGCAAATTCAGCAGCCTGCTGCGGATCAGTACCCTGACAGCCGAGCACGGTGACGACCGCATCACCGACCTTCCACGGTCCTTCGCCCCGAACATCCCCGCTGGCCACACGGATGCCCTCACCTTCCGGCAACTCGTCCCAGTAAGGTCTGAAATAGACAATCCCGTCTGCATGGCGAAAACATGCCACCATTACATGCCGGGTTTCATCGGGATAACGGATCAACAACGGCGTGGTTACTGTAAACAGGTCAGCCATAACGGTGAATAACGTGCGGACAAGCTGTCCTGCTCAGGCCAGTATCAGTTCGGTTTCCAGCATTTCACCGTTGCTGTCAATACGCAACTCAGAGGCTGTCGGTACTCGTGCCAGTACATAGGCCGACAGTAACACCATCAGTTGCTGATTATCGTTGTGCATGGCGGTCAGCATCTTGTCGCCGACAATCTGGCAACGCTGTTCCTGGTTCGGGTTTTGCACCCACTCACGACTCATTTGCCAACCGTTGTCCATATCCTTGTCAATCCGGTCAAAAAATTCACCGGCCTCGGAAATAATTTGCTGCGGAACAGTGATAGGATATATCTGGTCTTCAATAACAATTTTTAAAATCATACGAGTGGCCCAATTCCTGATAAGCGGGGATTCAGGGCTGTTATTTTAACCCATATACGCCGCATCATGCAGGATTGCCCATGCTCACAAAAATCAGTCAGCTCCTTGACCAGCAGCAACTTGAGGCGGCACGCAACATCATCGCAACCGGACAGTTTACCGATGGCAGTGCATCTGCCGGCATGGCAGCAAAGCAGGTCAAGCATAACGAAGAACTGGCACTGGAGCAGGCACACCTGAAAGACCTCAACAACCTGGTCATGGGCAGCCTGGTGAAACACCCGACTTATCGCAGTGCGGCATTGCCATTAAAAGTTGCCGCTCCCTACTACGCCCACTACACCAGGGGCATGTCCTACGGCGAGCATGTTGACGACCCGATCATGGGCAGCGGCAGCGAACTGTACCGTTCGGATATATCCATTACCGTGTTTCT
>JAOUCV010000104.1 GCA_029859555.1 Gammaproteobacteria bacterium | reverse complement strand
TCATAGCTAGCCCCACACACGCACCGCTCCTTTCCCACTGTAATCGATACTGATGCTAGAATTGAGCTGCTTTGCACACCCATTACATTGTTGCCAGGAGAACAAGCTAATGACCAGCATCGGAACCCCCTTTTCTGCCACTGCGACCCGCGTACTACTTTGTGGTGGTGGCGAACTCGGCAAGGAAGTCGTTATCGAGTTACAGCGCCTTGGCGTGGAAGTGATCGTGGTCGACCGCTATGACAATGCCCCTGCCATGCAGCTTGCCCATCGCAGTCACGTACTGTCGATGCTGGACGGTGACGCATTACGTGCTGTTATTGAAAAAGAGAAGCCGGATTTCATCGTACCGGAAATTGAAGCTATCGCAACAGATACGCTGGTCGAACTGGAAAATGAGGGCTACACAGTCATCCCCACCGCACGTGCAGCGCAGTTAACCATGAACCGTGAAGGCATTCGCAGACTGGCCGCCGAGGAACTCGATATCAGAACCTCGCCGTATCAATTTGCGGCAACACGTGAAGAGTTCATTGACGCGATCAAAGACATTGGCATGCCCTGCGTAGTCAAGCCGATCATGAGCTCTTCCGGCAAGGGCCAAAGTACAGTGAAAACACCGGATGACATCAATCATGCGTGGGAATATGCACAGGAAGGCGGGCGCAGCGGTGCCGGCAAGGTCATCGTTGAAGGTTTTGTGGACTTTGATTACGAGATTACCCAGCTCACTGTTCGTCATGCAAACGGCACCAGCTTTTGCGAACCGGTAGGCCATGTACAGGTCGACGGAGACTATCGGCAGTCATGGCAGCCGCAGCCCATGAGTACAACAGCGCTTGCCCGAGCACGCGATATTTCTGAAAAAATCACAACTGCACTTGGTGGTCGCGGCATCTTCGGCGTAGAACTTTTCATCCGCGGTGATGAAGTCATTTTCAGCGAGGTATCACCACGACCGCATGACACCGGCATGGTCACCATGATTTCACAGGACCTGTCACAATTTGCCCTGCATGCCAGGGCCATACTGGGCCTGCCCGTCCCCAACATTCAACAACACGGTGCATCTGCATCCAGTGTCGTACTGGTTGAAGGCACCTCTGAGCAAGTCTGCTTTGGAAATCTCGACAGCGCATTGAGCGAACCGGATACGCAACTGCGACTGTTCGGCAAACCGGAAGTCAGCGGACAGCGCCGCATGGGCGTGCTACTGGCTCGTGACACATCAATTGAAACAGCACGGGCAAAAGCCGAACGCGCAGCAGCAGCCGTAACAACCACCCTGCAGTAACAACCAGCAGCAATTTTTTCGGAGAGTAACAAGCACACCATGAACAACAAGCACCTTGTCGCCCGCATTGAAGCGCTGGAATCGCGACTCATGCACCAGGAAGCAACCATTGATGAACTGACCCGTGCCCTGCTCGGACAGGAGCAGCTGGTTACTTCACACAAGAAGGCGATTGAGAGTCTTGAAAACCGGCTCCAGTCACTGAACGCTGCCAGTATCATGCAACCCGGCGAAGAACCCCCGCCGCCGCATTACTGAGCAGCACACCTCACTTCCACACGTCACCCTGAAAAGTGTGACCCAGGCACGGTTTTCACCACCGTTTCAGCGGCTCAAACGGCCTCCTGGCTCAAGATTTTCCGCATTTTTGCCGACAACAGTACTGCCTTCCATATAAATGCAGGGCAACCGGCCAGGATACCGCACAATGAATTCACTCCCCCTGATTACACAGATTGCAGCCGCTTGTTCCCTGCTGGCACTTGGCTGGCTGACTGTTCGTGCTTTTACCAAGAAACCCGCATGGGGACTGGCCGTCATGCTGTTATCCCCCGTCAGCGCTACCTTCTTTGGACTGAAATACTGGAATGAAGAAAAGAAGGCATTTCTTGCCTACCTGATCACATTTGCAATTACAGCAGCACTTGCGCTGGCGCTGTTCACTTCCTGGGGAGGCTGGGATCTGCTGCGTGCAACCTACCAGCTCAACAATGGAATAAATTCCCACAGGTTGACAACGTATGATGCAAAATATTTTGTCAAGGCGAATACGTCCTTCAACGAAAAGTCCGGACTTAACATTCAGGACACTTACAGAATGGAAAAAGCGCGCAACAAGCTGGCCATCGAGGCCAAAGAAAAGGCAGCCCTGGAACTGGCCGACAGCAAGCTTGCCGAAGAAAACCTTGACGTGGAAAACATTTCAAAAAAAGTTAAGCCGAAGAAAGAACATTATCGCCTTGTGTATATGCCGATAAAGGTTGCAGATGCAAAAAATTATGTCGGCTCTACCGTCAAGGTAACCCGCAAGAATGTCCCCGAAAAAGAATATCGCCTGATTGGTTCCTCCGGCAGGAAGCTGGAATTCTCTCAACGTGCAGGCCAGGGATCCTTCTCTTTTCATTACAGCATCAACGATATAGAAAAAATAAGGGTGCTCACCAAGCAGCCCTACTGAGCCACCCGTTCATGCTGCTTGACAGCCTTAGCCTGTATCTGAAAAACTCGGCCACATGTACACTGCCGGGCTCATCAAGATGATCAGTTGCAAACGACGCCTGCCTGTATGGCATGTTGTAACATGTGGCCGGTGCGTCTCGAGGGAAACAGCTGTCTAGATAATCAGCAGACAAACAAACCGATAAAGGCCGCACGGTACCCACCCTGCGGCTTTTTTTATTATAATTCAATCATATACCGGAGGTAACAGGTGTCAATCCCGGCAGCCTATACAGGCGTCATCCTGATCTGGTCAACAACACCGCTGGCCATTCAGTGGAGCAACCAGGGTGTTGGCTTTCTGTTCGGCATTACCAGCCGTATGATGATCGGGGTGCTGGTCGGTCTGCTGATAGCCGGTCTTTACAACGTGCGTTTGCCACGACATGCCGACGCCTGCCGCACCTACCTGGCTTCCGGGCTGGGACTGTTCTTCGCCATGACCACCGTCTACTGGTCTTCGCAGTTCATTCCATCCGGATGGATGTCGGTAATCTTCGGTCTTGCACCGATAATCACCGGCGTAATGGCAACATTCTGGCTAGCCGAACAGGCGCTGACAGTTGCCCGCGTAACAGGTATGTTTCTCGGCCTGACAGGACTTGCCATTATGCTGCTGGGCTCGCAACAGCTGGGACCTGAAGCCAATTATGGTATTGCCGGTATGTTCTTTTCGGTCGTCGCCTACTCGGCCAGTGCAGTTGCCATCAAACGTATCGGTGCCGAGATACCTGCACTGGCTACCACCATCGGCGGGCTGATGGTGGCCGTACCACTGCTGTTGCTGCTTTACTTGCTTACAGGTGAGCCGCTACCAACTTTTATACCCCCCCGGGCCGCGATCTCGATACTCTATCTCGGCCTGTTCGGATCAGTGCTGGGTTTTGCCATGTATTACTATGTACTCAGACACGTTGAGGCAACACGCGTGGCATTAATCACGCTGATAACACCGGTGGCAGCCTTGATGCTCGGGCACTATCTTAATGGCGAGGCATTGCAGACCGAGGCCATTATCGGCAGCGCAACCATTCTTTCCGGTTTACTGCTGTTTGAGTATGGCCAACAAGCCGGAAAGTGGGTACGGAACACCCTGATGGGCTAATGTCGCTGCCTGACTGCGGAGCTGGACTGCGCGGCCGATGATGACAATCAGCCCGCCAATCTGTTATGTTTATCCGACATTTTGCCGATACCATCATCATGACCTCTCCGGGACACAGATACTTGTCGACAATGCTTGCAGCTGGCTTGCTATTGACAGCCAGCCTGCCCGCGCAGGCAGATGAAACCACCACGCTGTTGTGCGACTTCGAACATGGCCAACTGGAATTCGTCATCAACTACACGAGGGGCACGGCCAATGATGCCACGGCCATCATCTCGGACAAGGAAATAATCTGGTCACCGGGCAGTAACAGGGGCGGCATGGCTGTCATCAACCGTTACACCGGTATCATGCAGCTCAGCAGGGGCAACAAGGAGTTCTACGGCCGCTGCAACAAAAAGCCCGAGTAAGCTCTTCCGAAAAACGGCAGGGCCGGTACCAGTATTTATTTTCTTACTGGCTGATAAACAGGGCAGCGCTGAATACGCCTTTCGATTTCGTCATCCACCAGGCCGTATTCCTCACTGTCCAGATCCTGGTATCGCTGTTTGAACTCCAGCTCCATGATACTTGGCGGTAAATCATCGATTGCCGGCATAAAATCACTTTCAGACAGCTGGTCACGCATACGCTGTTGCAGTGCGCGTGCATGTTGCGGAGTTTCCGTAGCAAGCTCGGCAAGTCGAACACCTGCACGGTCTGCAAGCAAATCGTCAAAACTGAATCCGGTACCGATCCGGGAATCATCCAGCTCCTTGAACAAACCAATCGCATTCGCCAGGCCACTGCCGGCAGAAACTGTCACGGCAGCTGATACGGTAAAATGCTGTACCAGGTCGTGACGCCCCAGCACAGTCAGATACATTCTATGCTGTCCCGTCTCAACCGGCGCCTCGAAAAACCGGCCAATATTAATCCCCATCACATACATCCCCAGTGTCTGCAGCAAGGCGCGGTTCTCTGCCTGCGGATCGCCCTGCTCATCGGAACGCACGCTGGCCAGTGCAAACAGGAATGGTAATATTCTCTCCAGCGAGACACGACGATAAGGGTAGTCACTCGCAAGCCGGCTCAGCTTGTTATGGTATGCCAGCACCCGTAGCTTGT
Source organism: Gammaproteobacteria bacterium (assembly GCA_029859555.1). Lineage (GTDB taxonomy): Bacteria > Pseudomonadota > Gammaproteobacteria > UBA9214 > UBA9214 > UBA9214. The sequence continues at coordinate 2,519 of JAOUCV010000104.1, read as the reverse complement.
CGTCCGCAGAGAACAGCAGACCATAGCCGCGGGACTTTAATTGCGCAGCCAGTTCCGGTTGCCATTGATACACCAGCACCAGCTGATCTCCATCCAGCCGAAGCTCCTCGATCGTTTGCAACAGCTCACGATACTCACTGGAATACTTCAGCAGAATTGTATGAAACAGTTGTAATACCGGATTCACCAGCCAGCCTGGCAATTGCAGGCGCCCGACCTGCAGCGAATCAATACGTAATTCACCCTCTCCCTGTGACAGCCTTGCCAAAGCATTCAGGTAGTTTCCAGAGTATTTTTCAGGCAAGGGGTAAGTCATACTGACCGTCGCACTGCCAGGATCAAGCTCAACCCGCGAATTAACGTTCAGGGTACGTGTAACCGAATAATCCAGCAGTAAATTCAGATCACGTTGCGACAGTGCCAGCGTCCGTACTTCGTCCTGCTGCAGTCGTCGCGGGTCATGTTGCTTCAGTAACGCCTTGATGCGTTCGACGTCCTCGTGAGACAGACTCTTTCCGGGTTGTATCAGGGGTTCCGGCTCAATACCGGTAACAACAATTACAACAGGAACCGCAAACAGCGCAAGCAATAGCAATACCAGCAGGCTCTTGATAATAAAAAACATGGCTTGATGTTACGCTGCAGTCATACGCCGGTCACCCTTCATCATTATCTGGATAAAATCGAAGGACGGTTTATCTGCGAATAGCAACGCAAGGCCAGGTCAAAAAACTGCGGGGATCGCCACGGGCGAGTATGACAGGCAAGATTGATAAAGCTGTTGGCAATGGATAGCCGGAAACTACCCGATCTTCAAGCTGTAGTTATCTGCTATAGACAGTCTAGCCTTTCACCCGTTTTGCACGTGGCGCTGCCTTGATGATGAGCCCTTCCTGACTAATTTTATGCTGCGCGACGAGATCATCATGCACCAGTGCCATGGGGATCCACGCCACCTCCAGGCTATTCAGTCGCCGGTCGGGCGTGCGACTGCGGCTTTTGTGAAGAACACAGCCATTTTTGTCGGTAAACGGAAATATTTCCGATCTTCCAAAACTGCGCCTTTCACCACTTTTGCGTCGATTTACCATGAGCCTGTCCCCTCCACCAAATATACCTCTTATATTGTGTGGGATATTAAGGGAAACCGGGCACAGTTACCAGCTATATATAACTTACTGTATTAATTAACCTTACGAAGGTTTTCGGATATTCAGGGGCGCAAACCCTGCCGTGTAAAGTTTACAAGCTGCCGGGCTCAGCTACGCTTCTGCCGGCTGACCAGAAAACCTGCCACCACGATCACCAGCGTGCCGCAGGCACCAATCATCATGACATGTAACGGAAATCCCCAGCCTGTGTCGATAAACCAGGTACTGGTGATCGTCGCCCAGGCAACGAACAGCACACCGACCGCTGTTGCGAACATGGCCTGGCGTGGCTGCATATGGCGGTAGAAAAGCGCACACAGGAACAGACCCAGCATGCCACCCCCGAATACCGCAGATAGTTTCCACCAGACATCCAGTGCGCTTTTGGCATCTATCATCAACAGGCTGGCCGCTGTTGCAAGCACGCCGATGATCGCCGTGGTGGCACGAATAACAGTAACCTGCCGGGCATCATCGGCATGTGGTCGAAGCAGACGTTTGTAAAAGTCCACTGTCCAGACGGTTGCCGAACTGTTCAGGGAGGAATCCAGTGTACTCATACCGGCAGCCAGCACCCCGGCAATAACCAGCCCGACCAGTCCGGTTGGCAGTTCATTGACAATAAAGTACGGGAATACCTTGTCGGCCTGCTCAGGCAGGCCTGCTGCCGGCACATTAAGATAGTAAACAAACAAGGCCGTACCGATCATAAAAAACAGCGCAGACACCGGGATGTACAATAATCCACCCAGCCAGAGAGATCTCTTCGCTTGCGCCTCGCTCGGCGCAGACAAAAAACGCTGGACATAATTCTGGTCGACACTGAAGTTCTTCAGGTTTTCAACAATCCCGAAAATAAATATTACCCAGAACCCCTGCACCAGCAGATCCGCATCCATTGACCCCAGTGCGAACTTGTCGTGCCGTGCCGCGGTCGCGCCGAGTTGTTCCCAGCCTCCCGGCATATGAGTTAGCAACAGATATAAACAGAACATACCACCCAGTAACAGCACCACGGACTGCACCACATCCGTCCAGATAACCGCTGCAAAGCCACCGGCCAGTGTGTAGGCAATCGTCAAACCACCCAGTAACACAATCAGTGTCGCGGTATCGGTTGCCAGCAGTGAGGCAAGCGCGAGTGCCGTCAGGTACAGCACCACGGCAAAGCGTCCAATCTGCAGCAGGATATAGGCTGCACCCATGTATACCCGCGCCCACACACCAAAGCGCTGCTCAAGGTATTCATAGGCTGTGGTCTTTACCGTGTTGCGATACAACGGAATAAACCAGCGGGTCGCAACAATAATGGCAATGGGCAAAGTAAGCGAGAACACGAAAGGCCGCCAGTCAGAGGCGTAACTTTTA
>JAOUCV010000103.1 GCA_029859555.1 Gammaproteobacteria bacterium | reverse complement strand
TACCACATGCAGGTTCATCCACCTCTGGGGAATGCTCTGTTGTCCATAACGACCGCTTACCATGTAAGCAATCAGCGTCACTGCCCAGAAAGACAACCACCAGCCGGCTGCCAGCACGGATAGAGGGTCAATCAGCAAGGTGGCAAGCACGGCCAGACCCAGTGCCTGCTGGAACGAGGCACAACGATCAGAGATCAGCGCCAGCGTTAACACGCTAATCATCACAAAAGCGCGACGCACAGGAATCCCGAAACCGGATAACAAGGCATATAAAAAAGCAATCAGCAGACCGGCAACCGCTGCTGCTTTTTTCGCCGGTATCCTCTCTGTGACGGTCCCGCAGCACAACCACAACCGGTATGCCAGCCAAAATACCAGGCCGGCAACCAGGCTGATATGCAGTCCGGAAATCGCCATCAGGTGGCTGGTACCGGTGGCACGCAGAATTTCCCACTGACCGGCGGCAAGTGAACTGCGATCACCAATTGTCAACGCGCGTATCATCGACAATGACGCGCTGTTTTTATCTGCTTGCCGCTGCATCCGATCGAAAGCCGACATTAATTGATTACGCAGATGAGCGATGGGGAAAATGCTATCGACTGACAGGCGCCGGTTACTCAGCGGCTCGTTGCGGATGTATCCGGTTGCCCGAATACGCTGCTGAAACAGCCAGCGTTCGTAATCAAAACCGCCCGGATTGGAAAATCCATGCGGACGTTTCAGACGTACCGCGAACTGCCAGCGCTCACCTGCAACCGGGTTTAATCCGGTCGCATACTCGTCCAGACGTATTTTTGCAGGAAAATCCGTCCAGCCGTTGCCACTGTCCAGACGCTCGGCCGCGAATAAAAAGCGCAATTGTCGGGACGACACCTGCCGTGGCTTCTCGAGTACCTTGCCTTGCAGGATAACGGTTTTACCTTCTATTGCTGCCGGCAGTAGTGGATGCATCGCAAATTCAGCGCGCAATGCCGCCCACAAGAACCCGATAATCAAGACAGCAGGCAGGCGGACAAGCTTCACCCTGAGTAATGGCAGTACCAGCACCATGACAGGAAAGGTCCAGACTGGCGGTAACCAGGGACACCACTGGAGCACCAGCACCCCCGCCAGGAAAGCAAGGGATATGATTAACATGTTCCTCCCTGAACAGTTAACGTGTTGCTTGTTTAGATGACTGTGCGTCCTGCACCGTTAAACCAGCTTGCCATCCTCCAGTTGCACAATACGATCCATGCGATCTGCAATCAGCGGATCATGTGTCGCCACCAGCAGGCTGGTATCAAGCTCGCGGTTTAACTCCAGCATCAGATCAAATGCCAGCTCTGCATTATGACGATCAAGGTTGCCGGTTGGTTCATCAGCCAGTACACACGCCGGCCGGGTGACCAGCGCGCGTGCAATGGCAGCACGCTGACGTTCGCCACCGGACATCTCGCCGGGTTTATGTGTCAACCTCGAAGACAGTCCGACCCGGTCAAGCAAATCGGCTGCCTGCTGCTTAGCCTCTGCCGGACCTGTCCCCCTGATCAGCAGCGGCATCGCGACATTTTCAAGGGCGGTGAACTCGGGCAGCAGATGGTGAAACTGGTAGACAAAACCCAGCGTCTTGTTCCGCAGCCTGCCCAATTGCACCGCTGACAGTGAACTCACTCGCTTGCCAGCCATGCTGATCTCGCCACTGCTTGGCTCATCCAGACCGCCCAGCAGGTGCAGCAAGGTACTCTTGCCGCTACCGGAAGCACCCATGATGGCAATACGTTCGCCACTGTTAATACAGAAATCCACATCTTTCAGAATACACAGCGCCACGTCGCCATCACCAAAGGTCTTAGCCAACTGGCGGCATTCAAGCACATTACTCATAGCGCAGCGCCTCCGCCGGTTGCGTACTGGCTGCACGCCAGGCGGGGTACAGTGTCGCAAGCAGGCTGAGCCCCAGCGACACCGACGCCATGACCCAGACATCATTCCAGTGCAACTCCGATGGCACGTCGCTGATGTAATACACATCTGCCGCAAGAAATTCGACGTTAAACATGCTCTCTATGGCCGGAACAATGGTTTCCACATTCAGGGCAAGACCAACGCCACCTGCCACACCCAGCGCCGTCCCCATGGCCCCGATCACAATGCCCTGAATGATGAAGACCGTCATTATGGAACCCGGCGACGCCCCCAGGGTTCGCAGTATCGCAATATCAGCACGTTTGTCTGTGACCACCATAACCAGGGTAGAGACAATATTAAATGCGGCAACGGCGACAATCAGTGTAAGGATTATGAACATCACACGCTTTTCAGTCTTGACCGCACGAAAGAAGTTCGCATGTTGCCGCGTCCAGTCCTCTACGCGGTAATCCAGCGGTAATTCTGCAGACAGGGCCCGGGCAATCTTCGGTGCTGCAAAGATATCGTCCAGTTTGAGACGCAGTCCGGTGACATTGTCGTCAAGACGGAACAGTTTGGCTGCATCCTTTATATGTACCAGCGCCACACCACGGTCATACTCATACATCCCGACTTCAAAAATGCCGGTGACGGTAAACCGTCTCAATCGCGGCATAATCCCGGTCGGCCCGATGGTCACCTGCGGTGAAACCACCGTAATGGAATCACCGATACCGGCACCCAGCGCGATCGCCAGTTCACTTCCCAGAATAATGCTGTATTTGCCTTCTTCAAGCAGACCCAGATCACCGCCATTGATGTGTGATACCACATCTGAAACATCACCCTCCATACCCGGCAGCACACCACGCAGCAAGGCACCGCTGACCTGCTTACCCAGACTCAGCATGGACTCGCCGCGCACATACGGCGCCATGGCAACAATGCGTTCGTTGTCTGCCAGCGCCTGCTGCATACCCTGCCAGTCCGGCAGCCTGCCGGTGTAGGTGGTCACAGTTGCATGCGAGGCCATGCCAAGAATGCGGTCCCTCAGCTCCTTCTCAAAGCCGTTCATCACAGACAACACGGTAATCAATGCCGTCACACCGAGCGCAATGCCCAGCATGGACGTCATGGATATAAAGGAAATAAAGTGGGTGCGACGCCGGGAATGCGTATAGCGCAGGCCGACAAAGAGCTCGAATGGTCGAAACATAGGCGGCGATTAGACCACATCTTTCGGCGAATTTCGCCTGTTGTCGCGAATTAATCGTATGGCACAGTCATCTACCGGCCTGCCGGAAAAAGTTTGCTGTTAAGGTCTCGCCGTCATGACAAGAAGCGGCTGGCCACTAGTGTAAACGGGGCATGTCCGGAGAATCCGGCAATTTCCCGGAAACATCAGCCAGACCTTTCTCCTGCCCCAGTCGCTTGCGTAATGGCTGCACCATGCCGCGTGACAGCCACGCTTCACCTGTGAATATTGCCGAAACTGCCTTGCACAACATGGAAGTCATCGAGGCACGCGTTATAACGCCAAGAACGCCCAAAGACAGGACGCTGACCATTTCCTGCCGTGATTCATTTTCGATAATCATTAACGATCTGATTGAAGGAAAACTGGCATGGATATCCCGCACAGCATCATGGCCCTCGTTCTCCAGCAAGGCCTCATCAATCAGCAGTACATCACTGCGTCCCAGCGCGACCCAGACACCGGCTTCACTCAATCCGCTTGGCCGGGCGATGACATTAATTGACGGACAGTCCTCCAGCAGGTCTACGCAACCCGGGTAGGTCTCATCCCCAACGCAAATTACCGTTATATTTATTTTTTTCATAAGTAGTTGTTTTTATATGACAAACACAGCTTACGTCGTAAGCAGGACCGACACAATTGGACTTAGGTACCAACAATATAGCGGCAAAAATCAGGGTATTAGCTGCAACCTGCCATGAAATCACTGATACAGCAAAAAACGTCTAAGCAGCTGCAAACCACGGCCGATATGTGTGAAGAGTGCCTTGATTGCAAATATGCCGATATATGTTCCCAGCCCCCACACAATTCATCGAATGGACACGTTACAGCTTGTTTGTTACTGCGGTCCTGGCAAGCCTGTTGACGTACCGCGAGGCAGTTGCCGAGTCAGCTCCCATGTCTGGACGGCTAATCAATAAAACGGAACAGCAACATCCGGGTTTTGCAGATGAGCGCATAGCTAACTGGGAAAAACTCATCCATCACTATAAAAACAGCGGCTATCAGCAAAAACTGCAGGTAGTTAACCGTTTTTTCAACAAGATGAAGTTTATTAATGACCAGGACCACTGGGGCGAGGAAGACTACTGGGCAACCCCGTTGCAGATGTTGACCAGCAACGGGGGGGACTGCGAAGACTATTCCATCGCCAAATACTTTACGCTGCGGAAAATGGGTATCCCTGCTGAACACATGCGCTTGACCTATGTTAAAGCAGTAAAGCTGAAGCAGGCACATATGGTACTGGCCTATTATTCCGCGCCGGATGCGACTCCCCTGATACTTGACAACCTGGTCAATGAAATCCAGACAGCCACAAGCAGAGATGACCTGCAGCCTGTGTACAGCTTCAACAGCACGGACCTGTGGCTGGCAAAGCAACCTGGCGGCGACAAACACATTGGCCGCGCAGGTCGTTTAAGTCGCTGGCAGGAAGTCATTGCAAGAATCAGCAGCGAGGAGCTGTCTTACCATCAATAGCTACAGGATGACGGTGGTATTGCGCATCCCGGGGCAGCTGGCACTTTCCCCGATACTAAACTTGCTCAGAAAACGGCCGATACCTAACTGAAGAAAATAACGTAGCACCTGCTTTACCTATGCTGCTAATAGTAATGGGCTTTTTATTATTTCTTGCCTGGTTTGCACATCAGGGTAACCGCATGACACGAATGGTAACCGACTTAAACAGGGAGCAGGACAATGCCAGCGAGTGACGCGCACACCAAAGCCAGTATTCTGATTGCGAGCAGTAACAAAACACTGGCAACACGGTACGAAGAAATTCTCGCTGATGTATTTGCAACCGCAATTATGGACCAGGCAACAGCTACCTGTGACTGCATAGCCGAGACACATCCCCATCTCGTTATCCTTGATCCATCGCTGTTTAGCGATTCACTCCCGGAAACGATTGGAAAGATACTGAAAAAAACGCCGCATACGCGCATCATCGTCCTGAAAGGAACAACCGAAACCCCGGTCGATGAAATGCTGTTATTCAAGACCGGTGCACACGGTTTTTGTGATACAGAAATCAAGCCGGACCTGCTCATCAAGGCCGTACATGCCGTTTGTCATGGCGAGATATGGGTTCCAAGGCAATTGATTACACAACTCATCGGGGAACTTGCCCGTGAAAACAGTTCCGCCGGGTTAAAGCCTGGGGGTTCCGGTGCTGAATCAGTTGCACACCTGACCCCCAGAGAACTGCAAGTTGCAAAAATGGTACATCTCGGTGGTAATAACAAGGTGATTGCACGCGAACTGGATATATCAGAACGTACAGTCAAGGCACACCTGAGCGCTATATTTCGCAAGTTGAACATAGAAAACCGTTTGCACCTGGCCCTGTTCTTTAACGAAATCAGCTAAGCTGCCTCCACCGCTATTTACCGGTTTTTGGTGTGCTGGCGTCTGTTACTTCGCGGGCAAACCATAGTTCTTTATTTTGATCTTTACTGACGCTAGGATGGGTCGGTAATGCTTGAAGATTCGATAATTTTCTCCATATTCCTGATCTTTACCGGTGCTGCCGTGCTGGCTGCACTGGCATTGTTCGCGCGCCAGTCACTGCTGGTAGCCTATATCCTGCTTGGCGGCCTCGTCGGCCCCTGGGGATTCCAGCTGGTAAATGACCCGGACATCATCCGGGAGATTGGTAACATCGGCATCATGTTTCTGTTATTTCTGCTGGGACTCAATTTACAACCTGCACAACTGGTACGCATGCTGCGTGAAGCCATCGTGGTAACTGTTGTCAGCTCACTGGTGTTTGGTGCGGTCGGGTTTGGCATCAGCCAGGCATTTGGATTTAGCCTGCATGAAAGTGTCGTAATCGGTTCTGTGATGATGTTTTCCAGCACCATCATCGGCCTGAAGCTGTTGCCGACGACAGCATTGCATCACCGTCATGTCGGCCAGGTAATGATCAGTATACTGCTATTGCAGGACATCCTTGCCATCGGTATTTTGCTGGTGCTCGAAGGTTTCTCGCAATCCGGCATGGAGTGGAAACAGGTCGCATCACTGGCGGTGTCACTTCCCGCGCTGGTGATATTTTCACTGTTGTTTGAGCGTTACGTACTGCAACGACTGATTAAACGTTTTGACACTATCCAGGAGTATATCTTCCTTACTGCAATCGGCTGGTGCCTTGGCGTGGCACAGCTGGCTGAACTACTGGGGCTATCCCATGAGATCGGTGCATTTATTGCAGGTGTTGCACTGGCAACAAACCCGATTGCACTGTTTATTGCTGAAAGTTTCAAACCTCTCAGGGATTTCTTCCTGATCATGTTTTTCTTTTCGCTGGGCGCAGGCTTCAATATCAACATACTGCCTGAAGTGATATTGCCCGCCTCTATCATCGCGCTGTTAATGCTGGCCTGTAAACCCGTGGTATTTTCCTGGTTGCTGAAGAAATCGGGAGAAGTGGGTGGATTACCCAATGAAGTGGGTGTGCGACTCGGACAGGTCAGTGAGTTCTCTCTCATGATCGCTGTACTGGCGCTCAATACCGGCGCCATTGGCGCGAAAGCCTCCTACCTGATACAAACGACCACACTCATTACGTTTATCGTATCCTCTTACCTGATCATGCTTAGCTATCCGACACCTATCGCTGTCAGTGACCGGCTCAGAAAAGATTAACGACAAGGAAAAATGTCCGCGTGAGTTGGACTTTTTTAATAGTAGCGGACCTCGTCTGCGATTCGTCAGATATCAAGGCGCGGCAATCACCGCCTTCTGGATCAATATCAGGTCAGACAGGTTGATCGTGCCGTTTGGAGTCCCCACCGGATACATATCGCCGTGCGAAAGATGTACCGGGGTGGCAGTTAACATTCCCAGTACGATGCGGTGAGCGATCAGGTAATCACCCGCATTCACATTGCCATCCGCATTCAGGTCGCCATCGGCATAATTTGGCCACGAGGTGTTATCGACTGGGTTGGAGCCGTTATCCACTTCTTCACCGTCATTCAAACCATCACCGTCTGTATCAGCAAGAGCCGGATCAGTGCCGGTATCAGTCACACTGACATAAATGCCGGTACCAGTCTCGACACTATCGAGCAAGCCATCTTCATCAGTAT
>JAOUCV010000002.1 GCA_029859555.1 Gammaproteobacteria bacterium | reverse complement strand
CAACGCTGGCCGCCTTCTTCAATGAGCAGCCAACCGGCAATGAACATGCCCTGTGTCGCTCACCCGCACGCTTTAACTGGCTCAACCGGCATCTGCAGATTGAGGCGGCGCGACTGCCCCGGCCGGTCTGTAGCGACTACATTGAATGGCGCAGCCATATTCATGCAGAAAGCGCGACACTGGTGTTCCCGACCTACCAGCTCAACAGCCCGTCATCCATGTTCGGTCACACCTTGCTGCGTCTTGACCCGGCAGAAGATGAAAACTGGTCAGACTGGCTGTCCTACGCGGTTAATTTCGGTGCCAATATAAACAATGACGACAACTCCCTGTTCTACGCCTGGAAAGGCCTGACCGGCGGTTATCCCGGACAGTTTATCGTCATGCCTTACTACGAGAAGATCAAGGAATACAACCGCATTGAGAAACGCGACATCTGGGAATACCAGTTAAACCTGCAGCCGCCCGAGGTTGAATTACTGGTTACGCATCTCTGGGAGTTGAAGGATATCAACTTTGACTACTACTTCTTTACCGAGAACTGCTCCTATCGACTGCTGGAACTTATCGAGGTTGCGCGTCCCGGAATCGAATTGACGGATGAATTCGTCATTACCGCAATTCCTGCAGACACCATACGATCGGTTGAAGCGGCGGGACTTGTAGAATCAACCAGCTTCAGACCCTCGCAGGAAACCGTCACCAAGCAGATGATTAGCGACCTGCCGGAAGAAGATTACGCCGTGCTGCAAACATTCCTCGAGCAACCACTGGATACGCAGGATTCAGCATTCCAGGCCCTTGATGAGGCCCGCCAGCAGGCGCTACTGGCAGCAACATACAAACTGCTGCGGCTACGCCAGAACCGCAAGGCCCGTGACCCGGAAACCGCCAGCAAGAGTCATCTGCTGCTGGCGAAACTCAGTCGCTACCCGAAAACACCGGATCCGCTTATAACGCCTCCCGTCAAACCCGAAACCGGCCACCTCTCCAAACGACTGACCCTCGGGGCACTGCAAAGAGATGGCCATGGCTATACCGAGCTGGGCATGAGAATGTCCTATCACAGCCTGGAAGATAACGAAGCCGGCTACATGCGCGGCGCGCAGATCAACATCTTCGGCATGGTACTGCGACGCAGAAACTCTACCGGCACCGTGTATTTGCAGTCTGCGAATTTTGCCGACGTCTTCTCCCTGTCACCACGCAGCCGCTTCTTTTCACCGCTTTCCTGGCGTGTGCGTGGCGGTGTTGAACGCGTATTCTCGGATGACGATGAGCGACTCGTTGGACATGTAACTGGAGGTGGCGGCCTTGCCTGGTCATTACTAGAGGACAGCATGGTGTATTCACTGCTGACCGCACGCCTGGAAGCCAACTCGACTTTCACCTACAAGGTTGAGCCGGCAGTGGGCGCCGCCGCCGGCGGTCTGTATCACAGTGCCATCGGTACTGGCCGCACGGAAATTAATGCAGAGAAATTTACTGGAGGTGAATATCGCATCAATTTCTCGCTTACCCAGAACCTGGTACTGTCGCGTAACAATGCACTGCAATTAAAATTCAAACGCGAATGGCACAACGACAGGGATTTCAATGAGGTCGGACTGAGCTATAATTTCTTTTTCTGACAACCGGCCTGGCCATGAAAACCCTGTTACCCGCCTTTATTCTGCTGATAATCGCCTGCACCAGCGGTTGTTCAAGCGTTTTCTTCTTTCCGCAAAGGCAACATTTGCAGACACCAGACCAGCTGGGACTGGAATATGAAGATATTTTCTTTACCTCGGTTGATGACACCCGCATACACGGCTGGTGGCTGCAGGCAAAAGCCCCCGTCAGGGGGACTATCTACTTTCTGCATGGTAACGCCGAGAACATCAGTACACATATTCACAACATCGCCTGGCTGCCTGCCCGGGGCTACCAGGTGTTTCTGATTGATTATCGCGGTTTCGGCCTGTCAGGAGGAAAGGCGGCACTGCCGGGTGCACTGCAGGATATTCAGGCCGGCTTTGAGTACCTGCTGACACGTGCGGATGCCCGGGAAAAACCGATCTACCTGCTGGGTCAGAGCCTGGGAGCGAGCATGGCAATCTATTTTGCCGCAACTGATCCGCTTGCTAAAGAATACCTCAATGCCGTTATCAGTGACGCGGCCTTCCCGCGCTACAGCGAAATGGCACGCCATGTCAGCGGACAGAGCTGGTTGACCTGGCCGCTGCAATATCCCGTCTCCTGGAGCATGATCAGGGGTTATGATGCGGTTGACCATGTGGCCGATATTGCACCGGTGCCGCTGTTGCTGATACACAGCCAGGATGATCGTATTGTGCCGCATGCCTTTAATGACGAGCTGTTACAGGCTGCGTTTGTTCCGAAGAATTTTTTTGAAACGCGAGGGCCGCATACCGCCACATTCAGAAATGCGCAAAACCGGGAGTATTTCCTTGGTTACCTGGCGCGCACCGGGCAGTAGCAGACTGGGCGACGCCAGCTGTCACCTCAGCTGTTATTTCCTGTCCCCGGATCGCTGGTGCGTAGACACTTCATTCTGAAGACCTGGCTTGCCCCGCCACCAGCCTGTCCCAGTAGATCGCGACAATCATGAAGATCACCGCCGCAATCAGGATGAACCAGATGTACTGTTCGATATAAGCCATGAAGACGGTCATCAAACCCAGAAACCCCCCGAGCAGATAAAAATATGGCCCCACCTGTGCGCCATTCAGAAACACGGTCAGAGCCAGCAATAGCAACATGATAAGCCCGGCATCGGCATTATTGATACGCCCGGTATGCACCAGTGAATAAACAATCAGCACCGCAGCGATACACGCTGACCAATGCAGCAGCTGTACCGACACCCAGGAGAGCGAGCGCCTGTTTTGCTTCCCGCGAGACTGTGAAATACCGGCAAGAATGGATGTAATCGCACACACAAATATCATGAATATCCAGTAGCGATGCGCATCTGCAGGTGAATAGTCTGTAATCCCGACACCAATCACAGACAGTAATACCAGCAGCATAAAAGTCACCAGATTGGCACGCAACGGGCGGGCACGGGCTTTTTTCTCTATCAACATATTCTCCCCTTCTGATAGCAGTCATTGTAGTACGGACAATAGCCCGCGTCTTCGCAGGCAGGCATAGCTGCACGAGACTGCCACCTCATGCGCCACCTTAAGAATCACCGCTGACAGCCGATGTCAGGGTGTTAGACGGGTATACCGGCCAGTCTCCCCAGTGGAGCCAGCAAGGCCTGTATTCAGGCAGCCACTGATGTTTTTTATATAAGGTATGAATATGCAAGCCACAAAGAGCATGCCAGTCACGACCCTGGGGTTTCTGGACAAATGTCATGACATCGTTCTGAAACATCTGCGCGAACATGTCAAGAAGATGTTCGAAAACAGCGATACAGCATTCCTGGAATTTGCTGAAAAATCACAATCCAGTGCCTCGCAGCTACGCTTTTTCGAGGCGATGAATGTCATCCAGAAGAACCGTGAAAATGTAGAAAACATCTTTTACCGGGAACTGGGCCGCAGCTTTGCAGATTTTGGTTGTGGCACAGACCAGGGTGGCTCCAGCGGCAACCTTGACAGCGATTCAATGGAACTGGTCAGCAAGGAAGACACTGACATCCAGGTGGCCATTCAAAACATGGCCGCCAGCGCTTCACTGGGGTCTGCACATGAACTGGCTGCCTTGCGCCAGCGACTTGCGGTACTGAACAACGGTCAACAACTGCAGGACAAGGACATCCCCGCTGGACCTGTATGCCTCGCAAGGGCGTTTCATGCTGCTGCAAAGGACCTGGTGCTTGAACACCAGACCCTGTTGATTGTGTACATGCTGTTCAACAAGTTTGTGCTCAGCAAGACCACACCGCTCTACGATGAATATAACAAGCATCTGCTGAAGGCCGGGTTACTCCCCAATCTGAAATACCAGGTACGTATTAACCCCGAGAAGGCGCGGCAGAATTCGCAACCGGCAGCACCCGCTGAAACGGCTCCTGCAAGCAATGAAAGCGGCAAGCAGTCTCTCGGAGATGAACTGTTTGGCAATATTATGGAACTGCTTTCCAGGCGCGGCAGCCCGGGCGATGAAAATAACAGCGGTGATCAAGGCGGGGCTTCAGTCCACATCAACAACCCGCTACCACAGGCAGAGCTGGTATCTGCACTGCACCGGTTACAGCAGGATAACCGTACCGAGAAAGCGCCTGTCATTGTTAATCCTGCGGCGGCTACCAATGTTAAAGAGAACCAGCAACTGGTAGCGAACCTGGTTGCCAACCTGTCTGCAGAACGTGATCAACTGTTTGACGGCATTGATCGCCGGAGATTGCCAGCAGCTGATAACCAGATCATCGACCTTGTCGGCATGATGTTCGAGTACATGCTCAAGGATGATGACATTCCGAATATTGCCAAGGCCGAGTTAAGCCGCCTGCATACACCCTATTTAAAAGTTGCCATCATAGACAACGGTTTGTTTACCAACACCCGGCACCCGGCACACGAACTCCTGAACACGCTCGCAAGAGCGTCTGCTCGCTGGGTCGTTGAAGACAGGCTTGAACGTGGCATCTTTCCATCCGTGCATAATGTTGTAGAACGCGTGCTCGCAGAATTTGAAAGCAATCTGGATATTTTCAGCGATTTGCTGGAGCTGTTTTCTGCAAATGTACACGATATAGAGATCAAGTCGGTTGCCATCGAAAAACGCAGCCGCCAGGCAGCTGAAGGCAAGGAAAAGCTCGCAGTGGCACGCGAGCATGCTGCAGCTGCAATTACTGTCTGCATGGAGGGGCACAGCGTACCGTTGCCGGTGAAAAAACTGCTGAACGATGTTTGGCAGGAAAAACTCATGTTTATCTACCTGCGCGAACCGGGTGCCGCTGACAGTGATAGCTGGAATCTCGCTATACAGACGATTGATGCAATTATATGGAGTGTCGAGCCGTGCGTGTCTATCGAGGCACAAACTGAACGTCGAGAGCGACTTCCGGAAGTACAAAAGCACATAGAACTGGCTTTTGACACCTTGCATGCCTATGGCAGCAGCAATGACGGATCACAACTGGCACTGATACGCGACGTACAGGAAGCGATCCTGAGCACACCGGGTACAGCAGCATCAACAGCTGAACATGGCAGCGATTTGCCAGATGACGGGGGTCATGAAACCATCTCATCTTGCGCAGCAGCAGTCCCGCAGAACACTGACAGTACCGAAACAACGGTTAAAGCCCTGTCTGCAGATGAGCAGGCCGCATTGACTGAATTACAACAGGTTGCCTTTGGCACCTGGTTCAGCATTCAGGAAGATGATGAATTGCTACCAGAGCGCGTCAAGCTTTCGTGGTTTTCACAGATGTCCGGCAATTACATGTTTGTCAACAGCATGGGCATGCGCACCAAGATAAGAAAACAGTCAGAGTTGGCCATCCTTATGGCAGCAGGCAAAGCCAGCATCATCCATGATGAACAACGCCCGCTGGTACAAAGGGCAATGGAAGCCATTCGCCGCATGCTCGGCAGTGACTCCAGCACGACCACGTAAATCCAACATTTCAGGGGTAATACACAATGAGCTCTTTTGAAAATTCAATACAGGAAATGCGCGGTCGCAACCGTGTCGAAGTATCTGAAGTCATTCATGTCACCGACAGACAGACGGGTGAAAGCCTCGGGCAACTCGTCAACATCAGTGAAGAAGGTTTTATGTTACTGGGCAAACAAGCGGTTAGCGAGGACAGTATTTTTCAGTTATCTCTCGAATTTGACAATGATTCCGGCAGTAGCAGCCCGATTCAGATCGGCGTTGAAAGCCTGTGGTGCCATGAATCTGATGATCAAACACAGTTCTGGAGCGGCTTCTATATTATCGATATTTCTGACGAAGATCTCGAGCGTGTCAGGCGACTGACGAAATAGGCTTCTCGCTATTGCTGACCACAACCGTTAACAACCTCAACAACGGCTGTTGTCAACTGCTGCAAATCCAGTGCGCCGGTAATATAGGGCGGCATCAGGTATACCAGTTTCCCAAACGGCCGCACCCAGACGCCCGCCGCAACAAACTGCGGTTGCACTGACCGCATATCTACAGGCTTTACAAGCTCCACTACACCAATCGCACCCAGCACCCGCACATCGGATACCCAGGCAAAATCACTGCATGGTTGAAGGCCGGCTACTAATGCCTGCTCGATGTCGGCAATACGCTTTTGCCAGGGTGAGTTCGTCAACAGGTCTATGCTGGCGAGTCCTGCTGCACAGGCGAGCGGATTTGCCATAAATGTAGGCCCGTGCATAAACAGGCCGGGATCTCCATTACTGATGGTATCGCTGATATCTGCAGTCGTCAGTGTTGCCGCCAGTGACAGGTAGCCGCCGGTAAGTGCTTTACCAACACACATGATATCCGCAGTCACGCCTGCATGCTCACAGGCAAACAGTTTACCGGTTCGTCCGAATCCGGTAGCAATTTCATCATGAATCAGCAATACATTGAAACGATCACACAGTATCCGCACTTTTCGCAGGTAGTCTGCCGAGTAAAAACGCATCCCGCCGGCGCCCTGCACGATTGGCTCCAGAATAATTGCTGCAATCCTGTCACCCTGTTTTTCAAGCTGCTGAAGTAACGGCCCAATATCCGTGTCGGCACATGGATCACCGAAACGACAGGGTGGAGTATCGACAAAGAATTGCTGCGTCAGCACTTCACTGAACAGGCTGTGCATACCGGTCACCGGATCACACACTGACATGGCACCAAAGGTATCGCCGTGATATCCGCCACGTATTGTCAGAAAATGTTGTTTGCGCGTCTGGCCGCTGGCATGCCAGTACTGAATCGCCATTTTCATGGCAACCTCTACAGCAACAGAGCCCGAATCAGAGAAAAAGACAGTCTCAAGCGGCTCCGGTGTCAACGCGACCAGCTTTTCTGCCAGTGCAACAGCCGGCAAATGGGTCAGCCCGCCGAACATCACATGTGCCATATCAGCAAGCTGTGAGCCGAGCGCCTGGTTCATGACAGGATGGTTATAGCCATGAATCGCACACCACCAGGAAGACATACCATCAACCAGCTCGCGACCGTCTTCCAGTTTCAGGCGCACACCTTCTGCAGACACTACGGGATACAGCGGTTGATCGCTGTTCATTGCACTGTAAGGATGCCAGATATGCGCCCGGTCCCGTTTCAGCAAGGATGTATTCACGTCAATCGCCATTTAAAGCAGCCGCAGGCAGTTGTCACAAAAAAAGCCCGCCGACCACACGGCCGACGGGCTGGCTGGACAATGCAGTGTTGATCAGTTGACAGGCTGTTTTACGCCCACATGAATATCAACACGACGATTCTCGGCACGACCTTCCTGGGTGGCATTGCTGGCAATCGGGTTAGACTCACCCTCTCCGGAAATATCGATTATGGATGCGTTGACACCTTCGCTAACCATGTAGTCACGAACAGCTTCTGCACGACGAATGGAAAGCGCCATGTTGTACTCTTCAGTACCATCACTGTCAGTGTGACCGATGACGTCGATATCTACCACACTGCTGCCACGCGCCTTGATCGATTCATCCATGGCATGCAATGCGACCTTGCCTTCTTCCTTCAGAACAGACTTGTCATGATCAAACAAGGCAGATGCAGACATGGTGTTTTTCTCATACTTGACGACAGCAGCCGGTGCGAGCAGCACATCCGTGACATAACCCGCCATGGCAGAAGAAGAAGCCAGTGACGCAGCATCAGTCGATGAACCACAGGCATTTACGCCGGCAAGCGCAGCAATCAGGTCGCCACTCGGTTCGTTGTCACCAATCTTGATAGTGTGTATGCACAAGCGATCACCGTAGTCCGCCTTCAGGCCGTCAACGGTTGCTATGACCTTGCCACTGTTGATCTGCCAGAAATCACTGACTACGATCAAGGCCACCTTGCCGGTACTGTTCTTGAACGCGTCACCACCGGCACCAACACCCTCTGACATCGGTGTAATACCACCGGCACACTCAAGCTGCATCAGACCATCGGAAAATCCGGCACGCTGATAGGTATCCGGACCATAAACAACCCGGGCATCCTCGCGACTCACACAGGAACCGGAACCAAATCCTACCAGCGCGGCCTTGTAACCCAGTTCCGGTACCGTCTGATTCAGGTGCGTAACGACATCTTTTGCCGTATAAAAGTTCTTGCGGTCTTCGTAGTCAAAATTCATTGATGAAGAAGCATCCATGACCACGACAAAGGCATCTACCTTTGCCACATAGGCAGACGTATCAATGCCGGTCGGGGTAAAGGATGAAGGTGAATACGGGGCCCCTGCACAACCCGCCAGCAGCCCTCCGATCGCTATGACCGGTAAAATATTTTTAAAAATATGCATTGTTCTCTCCCTGTTGCCGCTCCCCGACAATTCGTTAAGCGTTCTTCCATCATAGAACCGCGAACCACACCAGTTGCAGATGATGTGTACAAAGTCTAATTTCGACTGTAGGTTGAGTCAACCAGTAGTAACCTGCCAGCAAACCTCTGATTATCAGCATAAATACGCACCATTTTGACGCAATCCTGCACGGCAACGACCAATCGAACAAGCGGAAGTCAATATCGACGACCGGGGACCGGACAGCGGACCGGGGCTTGCACAGCCGCCATAAAGGCCAGGCCGGGTTCAATCTATCACCTGACAGCGGGGTCGTTTGCCTTGCCTTGCGTAAATCCGGATATAATCAGTACAAATCCTGATCCGCAACGGAACCGGCTTCATGCATTACCAACGACTACTCGCAACTGTATTTCTGTTGTTGCTCAGCGGCACGACACTTGCCAAAGCCGATGGACCGGACTTCTACAAAGCCAGCAATATCGCACCCGGAAATACCCTGAACATTCATAACAGCGCAGATATAGTATCGACTATTATCGGAATAATACCTCCGCATAGCACCTGCATTCGCAACCTCGGCTGCAAGGGCGGCCTGACCCTGAATGAGTTCACCACGCTGTCGAAGCCCGAACAGGCTCAAAGACTTCAGGAAAACCCTCGCTGGTGCAAAGTGACCTACCAGGGAATCACTGGCTGGGTTAGCGGACGCTACCTGGCAGAGAGCCATTGTGATCAAAATGCAACATTGGATGAGAGCACCCTGCCCGCTTTTGATTGCCGCAAGGCGAGCGGTTCTGTTGAGGAACTTATCTGCAAGGAGCCGCTTCTTGCGCAACTTGACCGCCAGATGAACGGCATCTTCAGCGCGGCGCTGCAACAGTACCGAATCAACAACTACGAAGATCCGCGACCTGAGCAACGTGGCTGGATCAAGGGGCGCAATGACTGCTGGAAGGCTGATGACGTCCATGAATGCGTTCTATCAAGCTATCGCTACCGGATTGCCGAGTTACAGATACATTACGGGCAGCTGCAAGTACCGGCGCCTGTTTATTTCTATTGTGAAGATACCGCGCTGACTGCTGTCTTCTATACGCAGACGCGCCCGCCAACCGTGGTGCTGACCATCATCCCGGAGATACAGGGCACTGGCCAGGTATTGGCCTGGCCGGAGCCTTCTGCGAGCGGTGCGAAATACCAGGGACGTAATGTAGATTTTTGGGAGCATCAGGGTGAGGCACAGCTAAACTGGTACGGCGAACAGATGGCCTGCACGAAAAAAAAATAATTTGTTGCCCATGCAAGCTGGCTGAGATCAGGGATATCCTTGCACTGCAATCATTGCCGCGGGAACAGACCTTGTCCGCGATCACATACTCAGCTTGAGACTTTGGAACCGGTGGCCAATTCCATACGCTGGTTACGCTCAATCTCTTTAATTACGCCCTCATCAACACCACTCTCGCGCGCATGCACCGGCCACTGGCTCACTGCATCGGCAACTTCATCAATAATGTTGCCGGGACGCGCAACACTGATTGACTCACCCACCGCAATCAAATCCTCGCGGGTGAAATGATCACGCTTGCCGTTGATACTCATCTGGTGCTGATTGGTCCACTTGCCGGCCGGGTTATGCGAGTAGGTTAGATCATAGGCCGGTGACAAAACCCACTCACCGTCCACTCCCATCAGGTAGGCAATGTTTTTCGTGTGATCATCCTGGTTACGGGCCAGCACATTGAAAATCATGCGCCGGTATTGCTGTATTGCCCCGGCCTTGCTCAGGTGCAACTGGCGCATGACCGCAAAGGCCTGCTCATAGCCATAGGCACCTGCCAGGTTAAAATCATAGTGCGCCAGACCACACAGTGTTTGCATATGTACTTTTCTGCCGGCGACACGATCGAACCGTTTTGTCAGGAAATGTGCCCTGCCATGCTCCTCAAGCAGGCGGCATTCCATCATATCGATACCGGCAGCACGCGCCATCAGGTGATAGGCATACTCAATACGGCCATAGCCACGCGGCGCACCCAGTTCCAGGTCACTGACACCGTCGAATTTCAGCAGCCAGTAGTCATAACCGGCAGGTACACCGGCCTGTCCGGAAACCACTTTGCCTGCATCATTCATGGCGATAACCGCCTTGGGCCGCGCACCACCTGCAGAGGTTCCAACGCGCAGGATATCCATAATCGCCTCGGCATTGTCCTTGTCGCCGCTGCCAAAACCGGCGTCCAGCGCCACACGCTGCGACATCACGTCCTGGGCAAGTTCAACCAGCGCGGCAACCTCTATCGGCACGGACTTGTTAAAGCGTTGATTGACAGGCGGTGAAAACTCCAGCGCACCCATGCCACGGCGGCCGATATAACACAGGCGTTCAACCGGACTGAAGCTGCTGCTGTCGCGGCCATTGCGCGCCAGCCAGGCATCTATAATGCTGTTACCAAACTTGTCCGGTAACGCATCAGCCAGCAATCCCGGCAAGCCCAGAAAGGTGTCATTAACCAGCGCCGGAAACGAAAAAATGCCGTCACCCTGAATAGCCTCTTGCAGCCCCATATGCAGCGGCGAAATATCCAGCCCGCGCTTTAAAAAATCCGGTTCATATTCAAAGGCCGCACAGGAGCGGTCAGCAAGCCAGGCAACAGCACCAACCGGTTCACCCCAGAGAGAGACAAACGCGGTCTCGACCCGGGCTACCATGTGTCAGTGTCCCCGTGCGTACGTTTCCCCCGGCTACCGCTTGCCCGTTGACGTACTTTCCCCTGGCGCTTCGCTAACTGTAGCGGACTGATATCCGGCTCACGAACAAACGCATCCAGATCGTCAAGCAGGCGAAACTCCCGCAGTACCGCAATCACACTGGAAAGCTTGCCCTTGCCCGCCTCCAGTGACTTGATGACGTTCACAGACAGTCCGGTTGCGTCAGCCAATTGCTGCTGCGTCTGATTGTTGCGCAAGCGCCACGCCCTGATACGCTGGCCCATTGCCCCGGCTATTGCCTTATCGCTCATCGAGTTGTAGTTCATAATAGCCTGATAAAAATCTATAAATAGTTAATATTGCTAATAATAGTTTATTTATAGGATATTATAGTCATATCATCGAGAATATCAATCATATACCGATTAATAGCCTTTTTATTGAGTATTAATAGACAATATAGCTTTGAATAGCCTATTTTCTTGTCTTTATATCGACCTGTATTGGATAAGCTGAAGGAAACACGTGACTGTCGGCTACAACGCCGCCTTGAGGCAGCCGAGAAGACATGCGGGGAATGGATAAAGGATCAGGCTGCAACCAGCAGCGATACAGCTACCACATCAAATCATCAGGTACCTTGAAGTCAGCGTAGGGATCATCCTCATCAGGTATCTCGGTAGACTGATTACTGAGGATATGTGTGCCCTCGTCCCTCATGCGGATTTTTTCGGCGACCAGCGTCGGTATCAACTCATAGGTCTGATCCAGCCTGATAATGCAAAGACGACCATTACTCAACTGCTTTAGCTGTGCCCCGGTGACCAGGATGCGTTTGACCAGCGAGCCATCGGTAAAACTGTAGTCGATGTCGCCGTCCTCGCTGGACTGGCGATTCATCTCGACCAGCTGACGCACCTGTGCCGCGATGGCCTTGCGCTCGGCATCTTCCTTTGTCTGCTGGTTTAGCTGACGATCACGCTCGACCTTCTCGGCCTGTGCACGTTGCGCCGCCAGCTTTGCCTCATCCGTGGTTTCGATCTTGTTCTTGTGTTTTTTCTTGATCTGCTTATATTTGTTCTTCTTGATCTTGTTGGCCTTCTTGTCATCAACAAGGCCAGCTTTAAGTAATTGATCCTGCAATGACATGACATTACCCGTTGAAGGTGTCTCGAATGGCAAATGTTAACAATATCCCCGGCAGAGCGAAACGACAAGCGGGACATGCAAGTTTTTATCCGCAGCAGATGATCTGTATCAAGGTCTTATCGTATTGATTACGCGACCATCTGCCTAATATAGCCACATCGAAGGCGATTTAAATCGAACATTTAAAGGAGCAGGGAATGAGAAAAACAGACCAGGCTTTCCGCTATTTGATTGCAGCGCTCACCGCCCTGGGCTTGCTTGGCATGACACCAGTCGTTTCAGGCAAACAACCCAATATACTGCTGGTCATGGCTGACGACATGGGCTGGACAGACATTGGCAGCTTCGGCAGCGAGATCGACACACCCAACCTCGATGCACTGGCCCAACAGGGTGTGAAGTTTACCGATTTCCATGTATCAGTCAGCTGCTCCCCTACCCGCTCGATGCTGTTGTCGGGCACCGACAATCACCTCGCGGGACTCGGTAACATGGGCGAGATGCTCACGCCTGAGCAACAGGGGAAACCGGGCTACGAGGGCTACCTGAACGACCGGGTCGTCTCCCTTGCAGAAGTGCTTCGGGACGGCGGATATCACACCTATATGGCCGGCAAATGGCACCTCGGACATGAACCCGAAAACTTCCCGCATGCGCGCGGCTTTGACAAGTCGTTCAGCATGCTGTTTGGCGGGGCCAGTTACTGGAGTGACATGTTCGGAATGATGGCAGTACATGAGGAGGTTGCAGAATATGTTCAGGATGACAAACGACTGAAAGAACTGCCCGGGGACTTCCACGCCACCCGCAATTACACCGATTTTCTGATCGACTCGATCAGCGAGAACCGCGGTGATGGCAAGCCGTTTTTTGCCTACCTGGCTTTCACAGCACCGCACGATCCAATGCATGTTCCGCAACCGTGGCTTGGCAAGTACCGTGGTAATTATGACGCTGGATACGAGGTGCTCAAGGCACGGCGCAGTGCAGCTGCCAGACAAAAAGGCCTGATACCGGACAAGGCCCCGATGCCGCAGCGCTATCATCCGGAACTGTACGAGTGGGTAACGGCCTGGGACTCGCTCAGCGAGGAACAGCAGGCGATCGAGGCCAGGGGAATGGAAGTCTATGCCGGCATGGTAGATAACATGGATTACCACTTCGGCCGGGTCGTGAGGTTCCTCAAGTATATCGGTGAATACGACAACACCATCGTAATCTTCCTGTCCGACAACGGCCCGAACCCCTGGTACAGTGAGGACTATCCCGGCAACCGTGGCAGCAAGTGGTTCGCCCAGTTCGATAACAGCATCGATAACATCGGGCACCCGATGTCCCACTATGCCTATGGTATGGGATGGGGATCGGCCAGCGCCGGCCCGCTGGACCTGTTCAAAATGACGGTTGCGGAAGGTGGTATCCGCAGTCCGATGCTGATTGCAGGCCCGGGCATCGAGGCTGGCCGCCAGGTCGATGCCTTTAGCTATGTCTGGGACGTCATGCCCACGATCCTCGACCTGGCCGGCGTTGCCCACCCCGACAAATACCAGGGCAAGCCGGTAGAAAGAATGCGCGGCAAGTCATTGCAAGGGGTGCTGACAGGTTCAAAAAGACTTGTCTATGATGCTGACGAATTCGTCGGTGGAGAAATGCAAAACGGCAAGTGGATGCGGCAGGGGGACTTCAAGGCAGTGTCAGTTGCACCGCCCTACGGGACCGGCACATGGCATCTCTATAACCTTGCGGAAGATCCGGGTGAGACACATGACCTTGCAAAAAAACATCCGGATACCCTGAAGAAACTGCAAACGGCCTGGGATAACTACGCAGACGACGTCGGCGTGGTCCTGACAGGGCAGTAGGCAGCCATCATCCAGGGCTATGTGATGAGATCTGAACACAACACCATATGACCCGTCACAAAAATACCAGCACACGACTGGCTATGGTGCTGCTGGCAGCAGCATGGATGCCGTTGACAGCTGTCTTTGCAGCACCGGACGAGAGTGCCAACGCCTTCGATGAACTGCCGATGAACATGAACAATCCCGGCTCTATCGTGGAGAGGCTCGAAGAGGACGCAGAACCAAAAGAGTACCTGTTCCAGCTTCCTGGTGTCTCGAGTGCGCTGCAACCCTGGTATGACTTCAAAAACGATCTCGACAGGAAACACGGATTCAAGTTCGGTATTTCCTATACAAGCTACTATCAAAAAGCGAGTGACACCTTTGGTCCGGAAGACGACGCTGCCAGCTTCGATCTTGATATCAGCGGCAGCTGGATATTTCTTGGCCGAGAGACCGCTTCGCCAACGATGCTGGGTTTCAACTTCTTCTGGCGTGATAACTATGGCTCAAAGATTCCGCCGCAGCCCCTGTTTACGCAATACGGGGCGCTCTACTCCGGCGCCGCACCCTATGGCGACAACGACCCGGTCGTTGGAGAACTCTGGATACAAAAGAAGTTCAACAATGTATTTGGATTTCGCGTCGGCAAGATCTTTCCCATTACGGCTTACGACTTCTTTCCCTTCAAAAACTTCAGAACAGATTTCGTTGATTTCAATCACGTCACCAATGCGGCCATCCCCCTGCCCGGCAACGGGCTGGGCGCGTTCGTTATGTACAGACCCAGACCCGACATCATGCTGCGACTCGGTGCCCATGATGCAAACGCGGATGTCGAAAAATCCGGCTTTGATACCTACGAGGGCGAACTCTTTACGATATTCGAAGCGGGCTTCGATACCGGCCTTGTGCCACGGGAACCCGGCCGGCCGCCGCACGGTCATGTCCATGTCTCATTGTGGCACCAGGATGAACGTGACGATGCACGCATAGATGATGGCTGGGGTATTGGCCTCTCGGCAGTGCAGAGATTCGGCCGCTTCTCACCCTTTGTGCGCTACGGTTACGCAGACGGTGGCGCCAAAGGCCCGGCTCCCGTCAAACATATGGTGAACCTTGGCCTGGTCACTGATGGAATCTTCGGACAGGACAAGGACCGCATCGGTGTCGGCTACACCTGGTCAGATCCGGCAGATAGCTCTCTGGATAAACAAAACATGATCGATGCGTATTATCGCGTACAGCTGACACCCGAGATCGAAATCGGGCCGACCCTCGAGGTCGTCTTCGATCCGGTACGAAACCCGGACGATGATACGGTTTACGTCTGGGGTTTCCGTGCCCGAATTGCTTTATAGGAATCAATGGGGTCAGTCTCGATTGATTGCTACCCGTTACTGCACCAGCAACCCTTTTTTACCGAAGGCCACTGGAAGCAGATCATGCGCCTGACAGAGCAACAGGATTTGCCTGATTACAGTCGTTATTCACTGCCAAATACCGAGTCAGAATCCTTGCAAATGCTTAAATTGCCTGTTTTCCCCGGCAAGGACAATGGACTGCTTGATGAATACATCACTGCTTTTCGCAAGGTACTAACACATAAAGAAGAAATTCTTGCTGCCTGTGAAGCCCCTGATTAGCCTCCTTAACCTGCTATTGCACGGGGTACACCTGTTTATAATCGTTTTCTCGGTTATCGGCTGGCTGATCCCGCCACTACGACCGTTGCACCTGTTATTGTGCCTGTTGATTGCCTTTTCATGGCTTGTCCTCGGTGCGCGCAAAGGCTGGGGTTATTGCCTGGTAACTGACTGGCAGTGGCAGCTGATGCGGAAGATGGGTAAAACGGACCTGCCTTCCAGTTACATGCCGATGCTTTATCGTTTCGTCACCGGTCATGCAGGAGATGACCAGCGCATCGAGACGATCACACGGTCGGTATTTTTCTGCTCTTTGTTCGCGTCCCTTGCAGTTAACCGGGACTTGATCTACAGGATCCTGACAATGAGTGGCTGATGTCACTTTTGATGCATGCGAATCAACGGCACCAGACCCGGTTAATTCTTTATTTAGCATCACTTCGGCCATAACCCAGCTGGCGGAACTTAAACCAGATAAGCGGATGACGCATGAGGGTTTCCCCGTGGAGCCATTTTGCCTGGATATTATTTAACCTGCGGCAAGGACGAAAGCGACGATTGCATCGATATTCCCTGTCGTGCTTCAGATTGTTGGAGCGCCGGTCTTTTATTTTTCTTCTATTGCCCATTAGGGTTTTTCATCATTCCAGTATCAAGCGGCAGATAGCCTATTGTAAATTGAAGTACCAGAGCACTCTATTGGACAAGAGTCGTAGTGGAAAATCCGCAGGCTGCGATCTCTGTTTGTCGGCTGAATGAGCATATTTCAGTCCGGCAAAGTCAAGCTACCGGTTGCATACAGATCATTTTTATTGGACTTGAGTCCAATAGGCATCACCAATGGACTTCCCTAAACTTTTATATAAATCCATTTGCTAGGGTGTTAGCCGGCGAAACACGAGAGAGAAATCCATGCACAGATCAATCAATGTAATTATCACTGCAATCCTGTTGTTGTTATCGGGCAATGCAATGGCGGTCATGATGGACAACCAGATCTATGGGCATTCAGGCTATTCACTGGATGATCTTGATATGGCCATCCAGGCCTTGCAGGATGAAGTCTCTGGCAAGAAAGACAGGAAACGCCTGAAAAAAGCACGCAGACTTGATCGTAAGGTCGAACGACTTGTCTATAAGCTGGATAGCGCAATACTTTCCGGTAAAGAGAGGAAGATACGCAAGAAAAACAGGAAACTGAATCGAAAGGAAAACAAATTGCTGGCTATCCTGGCCGATTACCTGCCGGATCTGGACACACTCCTGCAGAATGACGACATATTCACAACCAACAACATCCTGCTCGAAGGTGAGATTCTGACGCCGCTGCCGGGTATCTTGTTGACACAACTGGAACTCTTGACTGTACCTGTTGGAAACACTGTTGGAAACACTGGCGGAAGCACACAAGGCAGCACGGTAACGACCCTGGGGACACCATCAATAGAAGAGGCTTCGGTACCGGAACCCCCGATGCTTGCACTGCTCTGCCTGGGTTTTGCCGGCCTGTTTTTTTCCGGATTGAGAAGGAAACAGTTATGCTAGCGATGAAAAGCAGGCGCGATCAGGCATTCATCATAGCTGCTTGATAACAGCATTTTCATTCGATACCACTTCTGATACCCGCCGATGCTGTTTGACCAGCAATACGCCTGCGACCAGCCAGCACAGCACCAGCATGACGTTGAAAACAAAAAAGCCCTGCGTTGACAGCATCAGCAGGTGCACACCCACCAGCACGGTAATGGCTGCGAGGCCGTCACCAAGCCGCACGTACAAGGTATCAATGGCCGGTTTACCGCGAAACTTCATGGCAGAACTGACCGGCAGCCACAACACGTGACGAGAAGTATTGTTTAAAGAATAATCGGTGGCGTTTTCGGCAATCTTCATCAGCTTGACGACCGCCAGCACCGGCAATAGCGCCATCACCGAATAAGACATCAGTGCGATAACCGGCAAAATCAGCAGAATCGCGGCAAAGCCCCCGTACTTCAGCAATCGCGAGGCAACGAAGGCCTGCAATAACAGGGCAACAATATTGACCCAGAAATAGAAATTACCATAAAAAGCCGTGGTGCCATCACGCACAAATTTCAACATCGATTGTCCGTCGGCCACACCCTGCTGCTGCGCCTCAACGGCCAGTGCTTCCTGAATCACCCGGAACAGTAAATTTTCTCCATTGGTATTGACCCAGTTTGTGAACAGGGTAACCAGTGCCGCCAGCAACAGGAACTTGCTCGCCATTACCAGTTTTGCACCACTCCACAAGCTGGCTTTCCCTGGCGATAATGCTGTTTCCTGCCCTGCCTGATGCCCTGCTTCAATTTCAGGACGGACACTGCGCCCTTCCCGCTGCTCAACCATGCGCACCAGCATAATGGAAGCGACCAGGGGCACAGTAGCGATCAGCAGCAGGGCCTCGGTTGCTACCAGGCCGGTTTCCACCATCTGGTCAACCAGCCACGAGCCGGCTGCTGCACCGGAGGTTGCACCGATCGCAATGAACGGCAACATGCGCTTGCCGCGTTCATCGGTGTAGATATCGGCACAAAAGGTCCAGAACTGGGCGACCACGAAAACACCGAACATACCCACCCACAGGTAGTAAACGATGCCGGATACCGGCAGTTGCTCGAAGAAGAAATTAGGCTGCAGGAACCAGAAAATCACCATATTGGAAATACAGAACAGTGTCGCACGGGTGAACAGTGTCACCCGGTCCCAGCGATCTGCCAGCCGCGCATACCAGCCAACAATAAACAGCAGCAGAATACTCTGCACGAAACTGGAATAGGCCTTCACTTCCATCTTCGACAATCCTTCTATGTCGGAGACAGCAATCCAGCCTTCGCGCAATGGCTTGATAAAATAATACGCCAGCAGGATAAGAAACACATTGGCGAACATCATTAGCGCAGTAATACCCTCGCCGGGCTTTACTTCGGTGAAAAGACGCAGAAATCGTTCTGTTTTTGTAAGTGCTGGCATTTATATGCGAGTGCTGCAGTTATGATAAGAAATGAGAGATTTGGTTTCCGTAGCTTCAGGCAAACAGCTATCTGCCGCTCAAGCTTGAGTCTTTTTTGTACCAGCTTTCGGCTCTGCGGCGTCGTAGGCAGGCAGTACCCCGGCACTGCTATCGTTGCGCCCCAGCGCCGGGTACTGTCGCGCTCTGACGCCATACCCCAGCAATGCACCACCGGTTGCCGACACCGCCAGCAGCCCCAGCGTCATGAACTGGGTAAACAGCAGCAATACACCCAATCCGGCAATTCCCGTCATCGCCACTCCCAGCTTCAGTGTTGAGCGGGTTTGCACACGGCGGGTTTCGCGCAAAACCTGGCGGTGACCGTCCTTGATCTCCTGCGTTTTCTCCTTGTCGACCTGTCGACGGATTCGGTCACGCTGGCGATTGAACTTCTCACTGGCGCGGACAAAGGCATGCTGACTGGCATGGCTGGAAATCGCAGAGAACCACAATGCAGCAATTACGCCGATCAAGATGCCCAGCGCGACAACCAGCCAAACGCTCTTTTGCAAGCCGGCATCCAGTGTTGCGATGACCAGCAACAACGTGGCTCCCTGTAACAGGAAAGCACCAAGCAGATACTTGATAAATGCCGATAGACCCAGTGGCGCCATTGTCATGCCTCGCAGATGCCGATACGGGTATTCTGCCACAGCTGCGGCATTAATAAGAGCAGCAAAACGAATCGATGATGCGATACCTGTGGCCAATCTCATGTATATTAAGCACTGACTATTCAGACCCTGCACACTATGGCACGCAGCACACCCGTCAGACTGTTTCTTGTACTCATCGTGCTTGTTGCGATGCTGGCACTACTGGCATTCATACTCAACGCGGCACAATTCGGCCTGTCTCTCTGGCAGCAACTGCAAACCGCACCGCTGTGGCTGAAAATACTGGTCGGTGTCTTCTCGAGCCTGATGCTGGGCTTTGGGGCCTGGCTTGGCTGGCGCATTCTTCGCCCGCCGCGCAGCAGTGCCAAAAGCACGTCAAAACCGCCAACCGCCGCAGAAATTGAGGCTCATCTCGAGGCCGCCAGTGCCGCGGGTATAAATACCGACTCCGCCGCCGCAGAACTGCATGAACTGGCGCGCCGCCGTAAACTTGAAACTGTCCACCTTGCCCTGTTTGGTGAAATCAGCAGTGGCAAAAGTTCGCTGATCAACGCGCTGCTCCCCGATGCCCGCCTCGAAACCGGCATCATTGGCGGCACCACTACCCGTATCGAACACTATGTCTGGCAACGCGAGTCTGGTGACAAGGTAGTACTGGTTGACGTGCCCGGTCTCAACCAGGTCGAGCGCGCCTATGATCAATCCGTCATGGACGAGGCACAACGGGCACACGTGGTTATCTTTGTCTGCGATGGTGACCTGACCCGCGATGAACACCAGGCCCTGCAACCACTGCTGCAACTAAAAAAACCTCTCATCATCGCCCTCAACAAGGTAGACCGGTATTCAGCAGCTGACCAGCAACTGATACGCGGACAACTAGGTGAACGTTTTGCCGCTGACCCGCAAGTCACCATTACCGCTATAGCCACCTGCCCGGTACGCGCAGTCATCAAGGTTGCAGCAGATGGTAGCGAACACGAAGAGACACAACCATTACCCCCGCAGATTGAAGAACTGCAACAGGCCGTGCAGGCTGCACTCGACAACAATCTCGCCCTGCTGGAACAGCTGCGCGATACCGCCATCTTCGCACTCACCGCACGCAAGCTGGAGCAGTCCAGGGCAGCGCATCGGGAAACCGAGTCCGCCGCACTGGTAAAAACCTATACCCGCCGTGCAGTTGCCGGTGGACTTGCAGCCATTAGTCCCGGCACGGACATTCTCATACAAGGCTACCTGGGCAGTCGCATGGTGAAGTCCCTTTGTGAACTATACGAGGCACCGGTTCGTGACATCGAGCTACAGAAACTCATCACCCTGACGCAACAGCAGGCACGCACTGCTTTGCCGCTGTTGCTCGCGGTGACCGGTAATGCCGCCAAGGCCTTTCCCGGTGTCGGTACACTGGCCGGTGGACTAATGCATGCGGTTGCCTATGGGCTGATCTTTGACGCACTCGGGCGCGCCGTGGTCCAGACGCTGGAAACCCGTGGCGAACTGCGCCCTGCCCCCGCCAGCCTGATGTTCAGGGACAACCTTGTCAGCAATGCAGAATCACATGCGCGCAAACTGCTGCGGCTGGCACTTGATGTACGTGACGAACAACGCCACGATAAAGATTCCCAATGACAACTGACTCCCACCTTGACCAGGCACGTGACAGCCTTGAACTGCTGCTGCAGGACCAGCGACTGCCACCTGAAGCACGCGCCGAACTTGCCGACGATTTCAGCCAGGTACAGGCGATGCTCGACAAGATTGAACACGGTCATATTCATATCGCGGTACTCGGCCGTGTCAGCGTCGGAAAATCCTCGGTGTTAAACGCCCTTATCGGCGAGCAACGTTTTTCCACCAGTGCCCTGCATGGCGAAACAAAACACAATGAAATGGCGCACTGGAATGAACAGGAAAGCGGCTCACTGTTCCTGATCGACACCCCCGGCATCAACGAAATCGATGGCGAGGCACGCGAGCGCATGGCCCACGAGGTCTCACAGCGCTCCGACCTGGTGCTGTTTGTTATCGATGGTGATATGACAGATAGCGAATACGAGGCATTGCAGCAACTCGCACAGGAGCACCGGCCATTACTGCTGGTACTGAATAAATGTGATCGCTATACCAGCGTGCAGCGCACAGAATTACGCGACAGCCTGCTGGCACGGCTCGGAAATCTTATTCCTGTCGAAAACCTGGTTGAAGTAGCTGCCGACCCGCCAGCTCGCATTGTCATCTCGATTGATGCGGAGGGCATGGAAACCGAAACCGAACGCCCTTCACCACCCGACATCACGGTATTGAAAGAGCGCATCTGGGAAATTCTTGAGGCGGAGGGAAAGACCCTGGCGGCACTCAATGCCAGCCTGTTTGCCGGCGACCTGAGCGACAAGGTGGGAATGCGAGTGCTGGCTGCCCGCAGCCAGCTGGGGGAAAAGGTCATTCGCAGTTACAGCCTGGTCAAGGGTCTTGCCGTCGCTATCAACCCGGTACCGGTAGCGGACCTTGCTGCTGCCATTGCCGTCGACATCTCCATGATCGTGCACCTGTCGAATGTCTATGGCATGCCCATGACACGCAGTCAGTCGGGTACGCTGATCAAGGCCATCAGCGGGCAACTGCTGCTGTTGATGGGCGCAACCTGGCTGGTGCACCTGGCCTCTTCGCTGCTAAAAGCCGGTAGCGTCGGCCTGTCAACCTTGCTGACAGCAGGCGCACAGGGAGCCGTTGCCTACTATTCCACCTACGTTGTCGGTCGCGCCGCCGAGGAGTACCTCGCTGCTGGCTGCTCCTGGGGCGAGGACGGGCCCAAGCAGGTGATTCGTAATATTCTCGACACGATTGATCGCGATTCGATGCTGGCCGGGGCGCGCAAGGACATCCTCGCACGCATTCGCACGACACGCAGCTGACAGCTATCGGAAAAATCAATCACTTCAAT
>JAOUCV010000450.1 GCA_029859555.1 Gammaproteobacteria bacterium | reverse complement strand
TATTGCCTGCTGGCGCTCCTTGCAATGCACTTCATCATCGATCAGGCGAAAAGCATTCGCCTGCATATCAAAGTTAGCATGCAGGGACGCAATAAACTGTTCCAGCAAGGCACGCGTATCGGCAAACTCTGCTGCAGCAGACCACCAGCAATGAGGAGACTCCAGCAGCGCCTCAAGCACAACCAGGCGTTGCAGCAGCCGCGACTGGTTCGCAGCATATGCCGCACGCATGCGTGACTGTGTTGCATGCACAATGTCACTGACCCGGCCGGCATCAGGCATGCTCACCGGATAAGCTTCCGCTATCAGCTCGATGACAGTAAACAGCATGACGTCACCAAAGAACTGGCGCTCAAACTCACCCGACAGATCAACCAGCGCTGAACTGCGATCGACCCCTGTGCGAAACTCGGCATTGCCGCTCCCCGGCACCGTTCGGCTATGCAACAGGGGCAGGTTTGCGGCTACAAAGGCCTCGCCAATCCCCGACTGCACAAGGCGCCCGAGGACCGGGCCGGCCATGCGCAGGCCGAGCCCGGCAAACGGGATGAAATACTGTAATGCCGCCGGTGACAATACATAGTTCCCGGTATACACGGTCCGCGCTGCCGAGACACCGGCTTCAACATCCGTATGCCGGTAAGCGGTCATTCGCGTCGGATGCTCACCATCAAAAAATCCATTCAGCCTGCCAGCAAAACCCGCCAGGCAATCCGCATGGTTATGCGCCCCTGCAAGACTGCACTGAAATCGAAAAGGCTTGTCTGCTGGTGCAAAACCGAACAAGCCGGCCATATCGTGGTAGGCGGCATCTGCCGTTGCAGTACAGCATCCATGAAAGCTGCAGGTCGCAGTGGCATCCAGTGACATAAGCTCTTCAATAAAACAGACGGCATCATCCAGCAAGGTAGCAGCCATCACGGCCGGCGATACCGGCGGGTCGCCAACTACCTTGCCGGTCAGCACCTGCACATTGCCCTGCCTGAAGATACGATCAATGTGATAAAAATAATTGGTTGTAAACAGTTTTCGAGACGGGTCCGTAGAGGCATGAAACTGCTCATCACTGTCTACAAAAAGAAACAGCAGGTCCTTATCCTGCTGTGCCATTCGATGTAACAACAGGCTGGTAATATTGCGCATCACGGAGGCACCCTTGTGATAAAAGGCCTCCACTGCCGCCTCGCCAATTACATTGCGCAACGCCTGCCGCTCAGCCTGCGTCATACTCGCCAGCATTGCCTGCTGTTCCTGCAAACCGAAATACGTCACCGCCAGGCCCTGCCGTTCGGTTTCTTTGGCAATCAACCGGTTTTCCGCAATATGCGCCTGTTCACGACTGTCATCGGCAATGACAACCGAGAGGCTTTCCGAAAGCATCGCCCCCCCTTTGCCATACTGAAAAGCCTGCAGCATACCGACCAGGCTCTGCAGACAGGCGCCTAGCTGCTGCGGTCGATCGGCCACCGGCACCACCACCACAAAGCGGTGCCGAAAATCATCACCGCCAGCCCCAATATGCGCTTCCAGCTCAACAAACAGGGCGTGGTAATCTTCAAGCAACGGCTGCGAAAGACCGGAGTTCCACAACGCACGCTCAAGCAAAACGATGCTCCGGTCATAGAGCTTGTATAAAACGTCTGCATCCTTAACCGGCAATTGCAGGACTATCTCGTCGGCGGCAGCGGTATCGATATGCAAGCGCAGGCAGCGCTCGAGTGCCGGACAGGAGAATGGCGGCATGGAGGTGCAGGAATCAGGAACGACGCGAGCTGTAATTCGGGAACAGTTCCTTGTCGAGCATGATTTCAATCAGGTTGGTGCCGGCAATAAAATCTGTTTCCTCGAACACACGATCCAGGTCTTCCAGGGTTTCGACATGCTGGAATTCGATGCCGAATGATTTTGCCAGCAGCGAATAATCAGGGTTGGAAAAATCGCAATCAATGAAGCGTTGCCCGTAACTCTGGTACTGGTTTTTCCGGATCAGCCCCATGGTGGCATTATTGAACATCACCACGGTGATCGGCAGATCATAATTAACCGCCGTCATCAGCTCCATGCAACACATCTGGAAACCACCGTCACCGATGATGGCTATGGTTGGCTTGTGCTCGGCAAAACGCGCACCAATCGCCGCTGGAATCGCATGCCCCAGCGAAGAGA
>JAOUCV010000449.1 GCA_029859555.1 Gammaproteobacteria bacterium | reverse complement strand
TGGCATGTGGCAATGGCCCGTCAGCGCTTGTCAGGTGCAGTGCAAAGCGTGCATTACTGCGCATCTGGTTGAGCAGTTCTCCGCAGAGTACGTTTGCTGTGGCAGACTTGCAGGCTATACCTTCGCGGTCAGCCAGGTGGAAGCGGCAGGATTTTTCGCAGCTGCAACGACGCGAGTTTATGGTTTTCTCAAACACGCAGCGTCGCTCGTTAACCGACTGATAGGCTTCCCTGTATTCCAGCTCATTCATTATTGGCGGGCACGCAGGTTATTTTTCCCATTCCTTGGCAATGGGTTCTTCCCGGAACTCTGACAGACGTTGCTCTGCCTGTGCTGTGTCATCGGCAAAGATAATCTTGTATGCCTGGTTATCTGGCAGCTGCTCCTCGCTGCGCAGTCGTCTGACCTCGGTTTTTGCGAGCTTGAAGTTTTCAAAGTCCGTGACCAGCTTTACAGATTTGGTGCTGGCTGTTTCCAGGCTGGTGACAACGTAGATGTAGTAGGGCATGTCCGGGTCCTGAATAATGGTTTTCGATAGAGAGAGTATATCAGTCGTCACAGGCGTGCCGACAGTCAACTGTCTGTCAGTACTGCAGAGATCTGTGCATTGTGCATGATGATGCAGCCGGTACGCCGGTCAATGCCGTCTTCGCTGTAATCAAATGTATAGGTGCGTTTCAGTCCCGGGCCGGTGCCGCGACTGAAATACGGCCTGATCGTTTGCAGGGAAGCGGTACCATCGAGAAATTGTACGCCCTGTTGTTTACAGGTTGTGCGCGCTGTCACGATAGCCAGATCGCGGCATTGCAGACTGACTTGCCAGAACCATACAAGCACAACGATTAATAGCAGCAGCACGAGCGGGGTCATGTGGTCATCGATTCCGGTGGAATATTATCTTGCTTGTATTCAGAGTGTGAATAATAGGGAATATTTTCCGCCAGTGCGCGCAATCTGTCAGTCAGGACAGAAAATTCCGGAATTAACGCAGTGATACAGTGGTTTTGCGCTGCTTCAGCCTGGACGCATGCTAGAATATTGCACTCTGAATAACCGTCCTGATTTCCGGACAGTGGAATAAAAACAATGTCAGCACTTACCCCGGAAGACCGCACCGAGCTTGGCCGTATGGTCGTTAACTTGCTGGATGACTGGGGTATTGGAGCGGCTCAACAGATCAGCATGCTGGGACTGCCGCAAGATACACGGACCAGGATGCTGCGCCGTTACCAGGAAGACACGCCGTTACCGGATGATCCTGCTGTTATGAAACATGTCGAACACCTGGTGGGTATTGCCGAGGCCCTGCGCACCACCTTCCCGCGTAATGCCAGTATTGGTGTGTTGTGGTTAAAACAGCCTTGCAAGCGGCTGCGTCGCCGGCGCCCCATGGATATCATGGTTGAAGACGGCCTCAGTGGCCTGATTACCGTCCGTACCCATCTTGATTGCTCTTTCGCCTGGCGTGAGTCTGAACGCAAAGATTGACGCCGGCTGTTTGTTGTAGTCAAAAATATGGCGTGAATGCGCTGCATTGCCGCTCTGCCGGATAATGAAATCCCCCTCCATTGATCACGCGACAATCGTCGTCATCCATATGCTGTCTTATCTAACCAACTGATTTTGTTGTTATAACGGACAAGAAAGTATTGTCCAGACCGGTATGCAGCAGCTGTTGCCCCGGCGGCTGTAGTACTTCTGGCCCGGTTTTTGCGTTGTGTCAGGTATCAGGTTGTTTCTGCTGTATAGCAGATGCATCCATCTACGGGAAACCACCGCAGACCTGCAACCGGGACGACACGATCAGATATGAGTGTATTTGGAAAGAGATACCTGCTGAAGATTGCCTTGTACTGCCTGGCAGTCGCCTTCACCGTTACCGCCCAGTCAGCGCTGGCATTCACCATCACACGAACATCCGCGCCATCAATTGCGCTCAGTAACAAGTACCCCGGTACGCCACATAACGGTCACTACGCCGCATACCGGGTAACGAATAACGGTGCTACCCCCTACACCGATGTATGGGCCACGATTGGAAGTTTCAGTGGCCCTGCCATATCCGCGGCTTCAGGCGAGGATGGCCTGGTGCATCTTGGCGCGATGGCGGCGGGTGAAACAAAGATGGCCTATTTCTATCTGGCGACCACAGCGGACAGTGGTGCGAC
>JAOUCV010000448.1 GCA_029859555.1 Gammaproteobacteria bacterium | reverse complement strand
CCCTGCCCCACTCGGGCACATCAGCGGAGGCCAGAGGCCTCCGCTTTTTTTGGTGCGCAAACCGGCAAAGCTCCAGAAGATCAACGTGGCAGTCGCACTCATATTGACAGACGCACCCCATTTTTTTCACTGATCCTGTTACCATAACAGTCAGCCAACCTCTCCAGTCAACGGAAGGCCGAATAATCATATAAATACCATCAGGTTACTATGACCGCGCTACCGGTAATTATCGAAGTCGCAGTCCCCTCACCGCTGTATCGCAGCTTCGACTACAAGCTCCCAGACACAACATCTGTGCCCGCTCCCGGCACACGTGTGCTGGTTCCGTTTGGCCGCCAGCGACTGGTTGGCATTGTGCTCGGCCACAAAGCGCACAGCGATCTCGCCGGCAACAAGCTCAAAGCTGTGCAGGAAGTCCTCGATCCGCAGCCCGTCTTTGATACCGACCTGCTGCAACTGTTGAACTGGGCGGCGCGCTATTACCACCACCCGATCGGCGAAACGCTGGCAACCGCACTGCCCGTGCTGTTACGCAAAGCCGGTAAACCCGCAAACACCACGGTAAACCACTGGCAGCTGACGGAACTCGGGCACGCTCAGTCTACATCCGACTTGCAACGCGCCGCGCGTCAGGTACAAGTGCTGGAGATCCTGCAGGCACAGCCGCAAGGTCTGCCACGCGACGCCCTGCCCGTACCCCTGTCCGTGCTCAAGGCTCTGGAAGACAAAGGCTGGATTGAATGCTTTGTCGCTAACCCGCAGCAACGCGCACCGGTAATCGCGACTGCCGGATCTGCTCCGGCACTGACCACACAGCAGGAGCTCGCCGTCCAGAAAGTTCTCAGCGGTAGCGACCGGTTCACGCCCTACCTGCTGGACGGCGTTACCGGTAGCGGGAAAACCGAAGTCTACCTGCAGCTGATCGCACCGCAGCTGGCGGCAGCTAAACAGGTGCTCGTGCTGGTACCTGAAATTGGGCTGACACCGCAGTTGGTGGACCGTTTCCAGCAGCGCTTTGGTCTGACCATCCCGGTGCTGCATTCCGCACTCAACGACACTGAACGCCTGCAGGCCTGGCAACAGGCGGCTGACGGCAGCGCGCCCCTGGTACTCGGTACCCGCTCGGCGGTTTTCACACCGTTGAAAAATCCAGGTTTGATCATTGTCGATGAAGAACACGATGCGTCCCTGAAACAACAGGACGGGCTACGCTATTCGGCACGTGACCTGGCAGTGTGGCGCGCCCGCCAACTGGATATCCCCGTCATCCTGGGCTCGGCAACACCTTCTCTGGAGAGTTTGTATAACGTCCAGCAAGAGCGCTACACCTATCTGCATTTGCCGGAACGCGCTGGCGGCGCAGTGCACCCGCACATGCACCTTATGGATTTACGCAATCAGGGCATGCACGGCTTGCTCAGTGATGCACTGCTAAACATCATGCAGCGACACCTGCAAGCGAGCGGGCAGGTACTGTTATTTCTTAACCGGCGCGGCTTCGCGCCAGTGTTGCTTTGCCACGCCTGCGGCTGGGTGGCCGAATGCCATCGCTGTGATGCCCGCATGACGCTGCACCAGAAGCGTGGTGAATTGCGCTGCCATCACTGCGGCAACCAGCGACGCATAGATGCCTTCTGCCCGGACTGCGGCAGCAGCGAATTACTGGGAATTGGCGAGGGTACCGAGCGGGTAGAACAGACACTCAGGGAGCAGTTTCCAGATCAGCGGGTACTGCGTATTGACCGCGACAGCACGCGTCGCAAGGGTGCCCTGAGCGCCGCACTGGATGATGCCGGCAACGCCCGCACAGATATTCTGCTTGGCACCCAGATGCTGGCCAAGGGTCATCACTTCCCGAATGTAACGCTGGTTGCTGTTCTGGACGCCGATCAGGGCCTGTTCAGTACCGATTTCCGCGCCGGTGAACGTATGGCACAGCTCATTATCCAGGTAGCCGGACGTGCTGGCCGTGCCGACAAACCCGGCGAAGTCGTGATTCAGACCCATCATCCCGACCACCCCCTGTTACAACAACTGGTGGAAGAAGGCTATCCGGCCTTCGCCAACGCGGCCCTCGAGGAACGCCGGGAAACGGGCCTGCCTCCCTACGCCAGCATGGCACTGCTGCGCGCCGAGGCAACAGCAGCAGCACTACCCAGAGCATTT
>JAOUCV010000102.1 GCA_029859555.1 Gammaproteobacteria bacterium | reverse complement strand
TCGATCAAGTATTTGCCCGGCCGATTCGTCAAGCCGGATCGGATCACATATGTATCTGTCATAAAAGACCATTCGATAGCGGTTTGCACCCTTGCCCCGCAGTGCTCTCCAGGGTGAGCCAGGAATCGGTTGCCAGCTGTTATCGACACCATAGGCATAGCGACGGAACATTTTCTCGCCGCAATGCAGACCTTCATTGGAAACATTCCAGACACCCGTCGAAGACACCAGGACAACGGTATAACGCACCACGCCATCATCACGTTTGACGAGTGAAGGCTTGTCGAGATAGACCGTAAACTGCAATCCCTCGGTATCGACATCCACCTTCATCAGGTTGCCCTTCTCGGGATAGGGCGGCAACTCGCCCTGCTGCTCCTGCCAGCCTGCGTCTTCCCCTTCAATATAGGGCGTCGCCCAGCCAAGCGGCTCATCTTCGACCGCCACTACCGA
Source organism: Gammaproteobacteria bacterium (assembly GCA_029859555.1). GTDB lineage: Bacteria > Pseudomonadota > Gammaproteobacteria > UBA9214 > UBA9214 > UBA9214. The sequence continues at coordinate 6,856 of JAOUCV010000102.1, read as the reverse complement.
TATCGGCGTTGCCAGCAGCAGCCACAAGGCCTTTGCGATGCGTCTGCCGACAGGATTTTCCGGATACTTGGCTGCTTTCATTGGGTGCGCAGTTTAGCGCGCCGCTGGTGGCAATGCGACCCGCAGGCATACAGAGCGGAAAATTGTAAAAACAGACAGGCCGGGGGCGCTGCTGAAAAGAACGCTGACTCCTGCGCTTTTTGTTTAACAGGCAGAATGAAGTCAGTGATTTCGCGATAAATCAGTCAAGATCTGCCAGCAGGGCTTCACGCACTTCGGTGGCAACCGGCTCAAGATCAAACGAATACTGCCTGTGGTTAATACCAACACCCAGCGAGGCACCCTGCTTCAGATCCGCGACCATTTTCCCAGTCAATTCAAAGCGCAGGAAATGTACAGCCGAGGTTTTTTCTTCGTTATCACGCTCCATATCCTCGTCGGCTATGGCAAATACCTGCTCATTACCGTCAACCCGCACCCAGACCCGGTCTTCAATGCCCATCAGCTGTGCCAGCAGGTCGCGACGCCTGTCCACGTCAGGCTCTTCAATCATGAAAGTCGCCTTCCAGTTGGCGCCATCCGGTATCAACGGGTTGTAGGCATCCAGCTCTTCCTCGATACCGCTGGCCTCGAAAATCCGCTCAACGCGCAGCATTTCCTGAATCTGGTACTGCATGGTCATACGGTCTTCAAAATACAGGGTTGCTACAGGTCCAACGTGAACCTTGCGGTGCTTCTTGTGTGCCAGCACCCGAGCACGAAAGTCCAGGCGTTTCTCTGCGTATTGCTCGAGACTGTAAAGATCATCACGTGTCAGTTTTTGCATAATATTCCTGCTCGTCAGGGTAATCGTATCCAGGTGATCACAACCGCCATCAGATTCCGTAGGCCATCCGCAACAGGCTCAATGGATGCTCCGGCGCCTTGCCGTTATCCAGTCCGTTTTCGATCTGGTGGCCTGCCATCGGGCAATCACTGCTGTAATGACTGGCACCGGCACGAGTCACATTGCTGATGACCGGGCGACAGATTTTCATGGAGATCTGATGACACTCGCTTTTAACAGCATAGGTTCCATCATGACCGGAACAACGTTCAATCGGTTCGACCGTGGTTTCCGGTATCAGCTGCAACAGGTCCCGGGTCTTCATACCGATATTCTGCACCCGCAGGTGACAGGCCACATGGTAGGAAACAGAACCCAGTGATTGCTTGAAGTCGGTTTTCAGATGCCCGTGCCTGTGACGCAACATCAGGTATTCAAACGGATCGAAGATCGCATCACGCACCCTGGCGACATCGGCGTCATCCGGGAACATCAACGGCAACTCCTGTTTGAACATCAACACGCAGGAAGGTACCGGCGCGACGATATCCCAGCCACTATCGACCAGCTTTACCAGCTCGGGGATATTTGCATCCCGTGCCGCCCTGACAGCATCCAGGTCGCCCAGTTCCAGCTTCGGCATGCCACAACACTGTTCCCGGGGAGCCAGCGTCAGTGGAATTTCATTGTGGCGAAAAACCGCGGCCAGGTCCTCACCAATTCCGGGTTCGTTGTAGTTGCAGTAACAGGTCGCAAACAAGGCAACCTTGCCACGGGTTCTGCCGGCTGCCACGACTGTGCCGCTTTCGTCGGCGTGCTTGCCGAGGCGCTTGCGCAACGTGCTGGAATGATATTCCGGCAAAATAGCATCGGGATGCACACCCAGTACCTTGTCCAGCAACTTGCGGCCGACACCGGTTTTGTTGGTAGCGTTCACTATTTGCGTGACAACCGGAATACCGGCGAGCTTGCCGACGTTATCCGTCGAAGTCAGGATGCGGTCACGGGCCCGCACTTCTCCCTTTTTGAACTTCACCGCCTTGGCACGCAACATCAGGTGCGGAAAGTCAACATTCCATTCATGTGGCGGCACATAGGGACACTTGCTCATGTAACACATGTCGCACAGGTAACAGTGATCAACGACTTCCCAGTAGGCCTCGCGTGGCACCGTATCCAGCTCCATGGACTCGGATTCATCAATAGCATCAAACAGCGTAGGGAATGAATTACACAGGTTAAAACAGCGGCGGCAACCGTGACAGATGTCATATACCCGCTCCAGTTCCCTGAACAGGTTTTCCTCGTCAAAGAAAGACGGGTTGGTCCAGTCGAGCGGATGTCGCGTGGGGGCTTCGAGATTGCCCTCCCGCGTACCTTCAGTATTTGATGCCATATAAACTATCCGTAAGATTGGCGGGAGTTGAATAAAAAAGGGCCGGATAAACCGGCCCTTCCGTTACTGACCGCAGTGAATGTAGCTGTTGCTAGTCGTCCAGTGCATTCAGCGCTTTCTGGAAGCGGTTGGCGTGAGAACGCTCGGCCTTGGCCAGCGTTTCAAACCAGTCTGCGATTTCATCGAAGTTTTCATCGCGTGCTGCCTTGGCCATACCCGGGTACATATCTGTGTACTCGTGTGTCTCACCGGCAATAGCAGAGGCAAGGTTGTCTGAGGTAGCACCGATAGGCAAACCCGTGGCCGGATCACCCACCTGCTCCAGATATTCCAGATGGCCGTGCGCGTGGCCGGTTTCACCTTCAGCCGTGGAACGAAAAACGGCGGCAACATCGTTATAACCCTCAACATCAGCCTTGGCTGCGAAATACAGGTAACGGCGGTTTGCCTGAGATTCGCCAGCAAACGCATCTTTTAGATTTTGTTCTGTTGAACTGCCCTTCAAATCCATAATGTTTTCCTCATAAATTTGTTACTTATAGAGATCAGCTGATCCCTCACCAATTATAGACATTTAGACCATGTCTAATAAACGCACTTTAGTCCGCTCATCCCGTAGCGTCAACCCCTGGAACCGTGAGCCTTGATTGACCCTCGTCCCAAGGGTGGGTTAACGTATGATGAATTACTCAAAGATTCAAGCCATGGCAAAAAAATTACCCGCAAACACAGACTTCGAGAAGTCCCTCAAGGAACTCGAAAGCCTCGTCGAAAAGATGGAACAGGGCGACCTGAGCCTGGAAGACTCGCTCGGCCACTTTGAACGTGGCGTGCAACTGTCACGCGCCTGCCAGCAGGCCCTCAAGACAGCCGAGCAAAAAGTAGCCATCCTGATGCAAAAAGACGGTCAGGAAGAGACCACCCCGTTCGACAGTGAAAGCGCCTGACGCTGCACTCGGCGCGTTCATGGCGGAATGCCACGAACGCCTCGAGCATTCGTTTGAACGCTGGCTGCCACCCGCCACTACACACCCGGCAACCCTGCACGAGGCAATGCGCTACACCGTTATGGATAACGGCAAACGCATTCGTCCGACACTTGTATACGCGGGCGGGAAGGCTGCCGGCGCCCTGCCCCAAACGCTTGACAGGCCGGCATGCGCGGTTGAACTTATACATGCCTACTCCCTCATTCACGACGATTTACCGGCCATGGATGACGACGATCTGCGCCGCGGCAAACCCAGCTGCCATCGCGCCTTTGGCGAAGCAACTGCCATTCTTGCGGGAGACGCATTGCAGTCCCTTGCCTTCCAGGTACTGGCCAGTGATACAGATAACACTGCCAGTGAAGCCACCCGGTTACGCATGATGAAAACGCTGGCACTGGCCGCCGGCTCACGTGGCATGGCCGGCGGTCAGGCGATTGACCTCGCTGCGACCGGGCAGCAACTGAATATCGCCGAGCTGGAAGACATGCATATCCATAAAACCGGCGCCCTGATTCGTGCCAGTGTGGTGCTCGGCGCACTCTGTGGCAGTGGACCCGTGGAGGTCGACATTGAAAAACTTGACCACTATGCCAAGTGCATCGGACTGGCGTTCCAGATCAGGGATGACATTCTCGACGTCGAAGGTGAAACGGCCACACTCGGCAAAAATACCGGCGTGGACCAGCGTCTCGACAAGCCCACCTACCCGTCTTTGATTGGTCTGCAAGCCGCCCGGCAGCGGGCAGCTGAATTACATACAGAGGCCATGGAAAGCCTCTCCGGCTTCGACGCAAGCGCCGACCCTTTACGCTGGATATCGTCCTATATTATTGAAAGAGAAAGATAATAAGCACCAACCCCGCAGCGTAAAATTGCACATCAGGCAACGCTCAGGTAATATTCCGACTAAATCACTCAGGCTTTCGAAGCCGCCAGTCAGCCTGACCGCCCGCAGCAAATACCTCTTTGGGCAGGTAGGCAAATTTTACCCGGCTCGGTAGGCTTTAAGTACCTGTTATCTGCGGATATCAGGCTCCAGCAACTATCCGGACACGCACAGATGAAATCCACCGAAGTGGCACAGAACAGTCAGGACACGATCGCTGACGTGCAAAACAGCTCAGATACCAGGCGCATACCGATTAACAAGGTTGGTATCAAGGACATCCGTCACCCGGTACGCGTACGCGATCGCTCTGTTGGTGAGCAGCACACCATTGCCAGCTTCAACATGTACGTCAACCTGCCGCACAATTTTAAAGGCACGCACATGTCGCGCTTTGTGGAGATTCTCAACACCCACGAACGCGAAATCACAGTAGAATCGTTCAAGGAAATGCTGCAAGAAATGACCGAACGCCTGGAAGCGGATTCCGGTCACATCGAAATGCAGTTTCATTACTTCGTGAATAAAAAAGCACCGGTATCAGGTGTTGAAAGCCTGCTGGACTATTATGTCACCCTCATCGGCCAGATAATCGACGGCAAGCCGAAGATGAATATAAAGGTCGTGGTACCGGTCACCAGCCTGTGTCCCTGCTCCAAGAAAATTTCCGACTACGGTGCGCACAACCAGCGCTCACATGTCACCGTCAGTGCAGAAACAAAAGGCTTTGTCTGGATTGAAGACCTGATCGACCTGGTAGAGAAAGAAGCTTCCTGCGAACTCTACGGACTGTTAAAGCGCCCGGATGAAAAGTACGTCACCCAGAAAGCCTACGACAATCCCAAGTTTGTCGAAGACATGGTGCGCGATGTCGCCACACGGCTGAATGAAGACGAACGCATCACCTCATATGTTGTAGAATCTGAAAACTTCGAATCGATTCACAATCATTCAGCCTACGCCCTGATCGAACACACCAAGGAAGAAGATTAATCAGCTGATCGCGGACACGGCGCGCTGCTGTGCGCGATTTTTCACATCCAAACAGGCTAATATTTCTTCCGCAACGTCATCAGGCGGCCATCATTATCGATCTCCAGCCGGCCGAGGTAAGACATCCCCAGCAACGCCGTTTCCGGATGCGCACCTTCAAGCACCACCGCCTGAACATTGCGCAACAGCAGGTCACCGACCTTTACCGTATCCAGCATCACCGCCCAGGCATTCACCACACCGGAGGCCGTAGTCACACCTGACGGCTGCCCGGTGACACGAAAATCAATACCCAGACGCCGCGCCTGCTGTGCATTCATCGCAACAGCGGTGGCTCCGGTATCCACCAGAAAAGACACCGGTAAGCCGTTAATACTGCCCACCGTGGTGTACATGCCGGTGCTGTCTCGCCAAACCTGCACTTCATTGACCTCGGGCGAGCGCTTGCGCGCGCTCACGCGGCTATCCATTCGCGCGACGCGCTGTTGTCCATCAATCAACAGCACGGCCTCCTCGCTGTCAGCCGAGACCAGCTTGACGCCCTCGGGACTGGTCTGACCCGGCTTCAGTAACCGCTGCGTGCCGTCAATAATGAGCACTGCCTTGCCACCGAACAACCCGGCGACGCGCACATCAGCTGCCAGACCAACGCCCACGGCCATACTCAGGCACAGCGCTAGAAGCACAGCAATTTTTCTGGATAATGGCATTGCTTCATCCTGCATGATAATGAGCATCGATTATGAGACCTCTGACTATATTTCGCCATATCGCCTGCGAAGGCCCCGGTTATCTCGCCGAAATACTGCAACGCCATGCCGTCCCCTGGCGTCTGGTCAGGGTTGATCAAGGGGAGGCCATACCGGATACACTCGACGATTGCTCCGGACTGGTGTTCATGGGCGGCCCCATGAGTGTCAATGATTCCGCTCCCTGGATTGAACAGGAACTGGCGCTGATTCGCCTGGCACAGGCCCAAGCTATGCCGGTTCTTGGACATTGCCTCGGCGGTCAATTGATCTCAAAAGCACTGGGCGGCGCTGTCGGCGCCAACCCGGTCAGGGAGATTGGCTGGCACAGCGTGCGCAAAAGCAGGACATCCGCAGCCGCAAGCTGGCTGACCGGCCTGCCCGACGAGATGACCTTGTTTCACTGGCACGGAGAGACCTTTTCCATACCGGAAGGTGCCGAGCTTATTCTTGAAAATGATCACTGTGCCCGGCAGGCCTTCGTCCTTGGCAACACCCTGGCGCTGCAATGTCACATCGAAATGCTGGAGCCCATGGTTAGCGAATGGGCAGCACTCTACGAACAGGAACTGCAGCAGACCAGCAACAGCGTACAGTCCGCCGCGCAGATGACCACAGATCTGCCGGCAAAAATATCAGCGGCACAACAGGTTGCCGACCATGTCTATCTGCGCTGGTTGTCACCCCTGCTCTGAAAAATTACCAGTTAAACCAGCAACAAACGCTAACGCATGGCAGCACATCTGATCTGTTGCCGGAAAATATAGGATTCCTGTTTTCCCGGTATGCGCGTAGATACCGAACCGGTCTGCCGGTATTTATACCTTCCGTACACAGGTTCACGCCCGGCACATACTTCAACAGCCGCCCGGTACAAGCTTTGCTGCGCTTTCTCCACGGAAACTGGAACATTACTCCGGTAAATCAGCTGGTAGCTATGGTGTGACATTTGCTGCACTTCAATCGCAGATCCAGCTGCAGCAGCCGTATTCAGCAGCAACCCCATCAGCAGGC
>JAOUCV010000447.1 GCA_029859555.1 Gammaproteobacteria bacterium | reverse complement strand
GTTTTCGCAGCACTATTGTCTCGCCGCTAAACGAGTGCAATCTCAGAAAAATATTCAGGCGTAATGAAGTTCAAGACACAAAAATATGGTCCGGATCCGGATAACAGCTGGCGATGACAGTCTGTCTGCCTGCCAAGATAAAGGCACGCCCTGAAAGTTATCATACCGACCTGGCTATGGATTGGTTTGGACTGTATTTGATGTGACGACATTGTTAGAGTCCATACTCGGTGCAGATGAGCGCTCTGAAAGGCCTCGCAACAATAGTGAGTGCCACCGGTCTTGCTGGGGCGGGCGCCTGGCGGACTTGAGCCTGCCCAGCGCAGATCGGTGTCGGACTGCAACTCCGGGGTAATTCCCTCACAACGTCCAGCGGAGATCAAATCATGACAATAACAGCTTCTCGAACCTTACCTTACCTGATGCTGGCAGTCGGATTCGTGGTCTTCTCCGCGGCCTTTGCAGGGCAAGGCCCTGCCGAAGCCTATGATGTGGACTGGCTGCAACTCGGCATGGGACTCTTTGGCGGTCTGGCGCTCTTTCTGGGCGGGCTGGACGTGCTCTCCGAGGGGCTCAAGATGGCAGCGGGCAACACGCTTCGAACAGTCTTGAAGAAACTGACGGTTAACCGTTTCATGGGAGCGACTACCGGCGCATTTGTCACCGCGGTACTCAATTCCTCGTCAGTCACCACCGTGCTCGTGGTCGGCTTCGTGACCGCTGGCGTGATGACACTTGCACAGTCGGTCGGCGTGATCATGGGGGCAAACATCGGCAGCACCATGACCGCGCAGCTGCTCGCCTTCAATCTCTCCGCCTATTCCCTGATCCCGGTCGCGATCGGGTTTTTCATGACCTTTGCCAGCAAGAGTGACCGGCCAAAGTATTTCGGCATGATGATCATGGGTCTGGGGCTGGTGTTCTATGGCATGGGATTGATGAGCGAAGGCATGAAGCCCCTGCGCAGCTACGAACCGTTTCTTGATATCCTCGCCAGCATGGAAAACCCGCTGTTAGGTATCCTGGCGGGTGCCGTGTTCACCGGTCTTGTGCAGTCATCGGCGGCGACGGTCGGGATCGCCATCGCGATGGCAAGCGAGGGTCTGCTGGCCCTGCCGGCAGGGATCGCATTGGCGCTGGGTGCCAATATCGGCACCTGTGTCACCGCCTTGCTTGCCGCGCTGGGCAAACCCACCGAGGCGGTGCGTGCCGCCGCGGTGCATATTCTCTTCAACATCGCCGGCGTGGTGATATGGCTGCCATTCCTGACCTATCTGGCCGAAATCGCGATGGATATATCCCCGGTTGCGACCGGGCTGGAAGGCAGGGCAAAGCTCGCGGCCGAGGTGCCGCGTCAGATCGCCAATGCCAACACCATGTTCAATGTAATCAACACGCTGCTGTTTATCGGCTTCACTACGTGGTTCGCGCGCCTGGCCGAGAGACTGGTACCTGAGCGCGCCCCGGCCAAAGACGTGATTATCGAACCGGAATTTCTCGATGAAGCAGCACTGGAAGCACCATCGATCGCGCTGGAGAATGCGCGCCGGGAGATCGAACGGGCGGGTATCATTACCCTGGAAATGATGGAGGCGCTTCGCGATGCACACCAGAAAAAGAACAAGCAGCAGCTTGACGAAGTCGCGCGGCGTGACGATGAAGTGGATATTCTCGAGTCCGCGGTAATGGCCTATCTCGGGCAAATACGTCAGCGCATGTTGACCGAGGACGAAGGCGCGACACAGCAGGCGCTGGTGGGTGCGATGATGAATATCGAGAGCGTCGCCGATGTGATCGAGACTGATATGGTTGGCCTGGTCAAGGCCTATCTGGAGGGCGAATACGAGGTGAGCACCGAGGAGACCCGGGAAATGGTCCAGGGTCTGTTCGAGGCCGTCCGGCGCAGTATCGAGCTGGTGGTCAAGGCTGTGGGTCAAAGCGACCAGCGGGCGGCGCAAGAGGTGCTGTTGCTAAAGGACGACGTCCGCGACTACGCCGACCGGTTCTTCGAGCGCCACGCCCGGCGTCTGCATGTCGATGATCCCAAGTACTTGCAGCGGGTGCGCCTGATGATGACCTTTATCGAGCAGCTGCGTCACATGTACACGCTGACAAAACGTATCGCGAAAACACAGTTGCCGCCAGAAGTGGCACGAGAGGAGGCTTGAGCGCGCAGTT
>JAOUCV010000101.1 GCA_029859555.1 Gammaproteobacteria bacterium | reverse complement strand
GTGTTTTCCCTTGTGGCTTTCCATGTATTCGATGGCAGCTTCTGTTGACCAGGCATTCTTGTATGGACGTTCGGATACCAGTGCATCGTACACATCTGCTATAGCCACGATTCTTGCTTCAATCGGGATGTCGTTACCTTTCTTTCCGTGAGGATAGCCTGTGCCATCGAACTTTTCATGATGGCCAAGTGCAATAATGCCACCCATCTGCAGGAATTTTGACGGGCTGTCTTTCAGGATGTCGAAACCTATTACAGTGTGACTTTTCATTACTTCGAATTCTTCGCTTGTCAGTTTTCCCGGTTTCAACAAAATGTCGTCCCGGATGCCAATCTTGCCGATATCGTGCATAGGTGCAGCCATTTCAATAACGTCTGCCTCGTCTTTTGAAAATCCGAGCTGTTCTGCAATGATGCGGGAATATTTGGCCATGCGGATTACATGGTTACCGGTTTCTTCATCCCTGTATTCACCTGCACGTGCAAGGCGTAACAGGGTTTCACGTTCTCGCATGCGAATTTCGCTGGTTGCCTCTGCAACCCGGCGCTCCAGCCATCGTGACCGGTCGCTGATTATTCTGTATTGCTGATGCTGTGTGAGCAGGTTGCGGCAGCGTGCACGGCATTCGTGGTGATCAACCGGTTTCATCAGAAAGTCAGTTGCGCCAACTTCCAGTGCCTCATAACGGACATTCTTGTCTTCAATAGAGGTAACCATGATGACCGGTATATGGGCTAACGCCGGATTGGAGCGAAGTCGTTTTATGAACTCGATACCGTTCATTTCAGGCATCTTGTAATCTGTTAATACAAGGCTGAATGTATTGCTTTCCGTCCATTGCAGTGCTTCAACCGGGTTGGCAAATGCCTTGACGGTCAGGTTCTCTTCAATGGAACTTACCAGTTGTTGCAGGATTTGACGGCTGGTGAGTTGGTCATCAATTATCAGGATCGTTGCCATTTCAGTTCTCTTATGTGCTGTATATCTTCAGATTTTCGGAGTTTATTGGTTCGCCTTGACCCGGCTGCTGTCCTTAACCAAATCACTTCTTTATGTAAGTCATTGAATAGAATTGAGAATATTCTCTCAATCCATGTACCAAGGGTTATCGGCAAATAACCAAAAAAGTTAATAGTTTCAGCACCCTGTAATCTGGATAGGAGGGTAGAAGGAGACTTTTTTCTGCATCCAGTGCCCGCTATCCAGAAGCGGGTAACGATTGCCCGGGCAGGGTGTTTTATTGTCAGCGAGGATGGAGCCGGTAGAATGCGGCTAACGATTATTCAGGGAGTGGGTTATGGAATCAGGGAAACAAGAGGGTCGTGCGCCATCCTTGCTTTCAGTGCTCGGCAGTGTGCTGGCCAGCATGTTTGGCGTGCAAAGCAGCCGCAAGCGCGAAGAGGACTTCACACACGGCAAGCCATCACAGTACGTGATAATCGGCTTGTTGGTGACGGTAGCCTTTGTGCTGACTGTATGGGGTGTCGTCAGCCTTGTTATGAAGCTGGCCGGAGTTTGAGTCAGAGAGACTGAATCTTCTGTTGCTGCTCTTCAAGGCTGCTGATGGCGTTGCGTAGTTCGGCCGCTCTTGCCTGTTCTTTGTCAACGACAGCTGCCGGTGCCTTGTCTATGAAGCCGGTATTAGCGAGCTTGCTTTCACAGCGTCCGAGTTCATCGCTCTTGCTTTGCAGTTCTTTTGCAAGGCGGGCAAGTTCAGCATCCTTGTCAATCAGTCCGGCAAGTGGAATAAGCAGTTTCATTTCATCGACAAGTGCCGTTGATGATTCGGGTGCCGTTTCATCAGCTTCCAGCCAGGTGACGGACTCTACACGACCAACGTTCATGATGTATTTGAGGTTGTCTTCCATTCTTTGCTTGTCGGTTGCCGATCCGCCTTGCAGTAACACCGGCAGCAGTTTTCGAGGATCGATATTCATACCGCTGCGAATTTTACGCACGCCGGCAATGAGGTCTTTCACCCATGTGATTTCTGCAAGTGCTGTCAGATTGATGCGGTCGTTATTCGGGGCGGGGTAGGGCTGTCGCATGATGGTCTTGCCTTCAATGCCTGCCAGCGGTGCCATACGTTGCCAGATTTCCTCGCTTATAAACGGTGCTATTGGATGAACCAGGCGAAGCACGGTTTCCATAACAGTAACCAGTGTTTGACGCGTGCCGCGCAGTTCTTCAACTGCGCTGTCGGGGTTGGTTAAAACCGGTTTGGATAATTCCAGATACCAGTCGCAGTACTCATCCCATATGAAGGTGTAGATGGCCTGCGCAGCAAGATCAAAGCGGTAGCTGTCTATGCTCTTGATTACTTCCTGTTCGGTTTGCTGCAGCAATGAAATAATCCAGTGGTCGGCTGCGTTTAATGAAACTTCGCCACCCTCCTGTCCGCAATCCTTGTCCTCGGTGTTCATCAGCACGTAGCGTGCGGCATTCCACAGCTTGTTGCAGAAATTGCGGTAGCCTTCGATGCGGCCGAGATCAAAATTTATATCGCGTCCGGTAGAAGCAAGCGCGGCGAAAGTGAAACGCAATGCGTCTGTACCATAGGCAGGAATTCCGTTTGGAAAGTCCTTGCGGGTCAGTTTTTCAATCTTGGTTGCCATTTTTGGTTGCATCAAGCCGCTGCGGCGTTTGGCAACCAGTGCTTCCAGTTCTATGCCGTCGATCAGGTCAATCGGATCGAGTACATTGCCCTTGGATTTGGACATTTTCTGGCCATGCGAGTCACGAACGAGACCATGAATATAAATCTCACGGAACGGTATTTCATCCATGAACTTCAGGCCCATCATGATCATGCGGGCGACCCAGAAGAAAATAATGTCAAAGCCGGTGACCAGTACGCTGGTCGGGTAAAAGGTTTTCAGTGCCCCGGTTTTTTCGGGCCAGCCGAGGGTGCTGAAAGGCCACAGCGCCGATGAGAACCAGGTATCGAGAACGTCATCGTCCTGTCTCAGTTCAAGGGCGTCGTCCAGCCCGTGTTTCTTACGGGCTTCTGCCTCGTCTCGACCGACGTAAATATTGCCGGCATCGTCATACCAGGCAGGAATACGGTGTCCCCACCATATCTGGCGGGAAATGCACCAGTCCTGGATGTTGCGCATCCATTCAAAGTAGGTGTTTTTCCAGTTGTCCGGGACAAACCTGATGTCGCCGTTTTCTACCGCCTTGATGGCCGGTTCAGCCAGCGGGGCAACTTTTACGAACCACTGGTCAGTCAGGTAGGGTTCCACCACAGAGCCTGAGCGGTCACCGCGCGGTACCATCAGGCGGTGATCCTCAATCTTTTCCATCAGGCCCTGCGCTTCAAGGTCTGCGATAATACGTTTGCGGGCTTCGTAACGGTATAAGCCCCGGTAGTCACTTGTGACCTCGTCATTGATGCAGGCATCAATGGTAAATATGTTGATAACCGGCAAGTCATGACGCTTGCCGACTTCGTGATCGTTAAAGTCATGTGCGGGTGTGATTTTTACACAGCCGCTGCCGAATTCCGGGTCCACATAATCATCCGCGATGATCGGGATTTCGCGATTAGCCAGCGGCAGCGTGATGGTCTTGCCCACCAGTGCCTGGTAACGTTCGTCATCCGGATGAACCGCGACGGCGCTGTCGCCAAGCATGGTCTCCGGGCGCGTGGTGGCAACCACCAGGTGTCCTGATCCATCTGTCAGCGGATAGCGCATGTGCCAGAGGTGGCCGGCTTCTTCCTCGGAAACAACTTCCAGGTCTGATACGGCGGTATGTAATACCGGGTCCCAGTTGACCAGACGCTTGCCACGATAGATCAGCCCTTCTTCATGCAGGCGAACAAAGGTTTCCCGCACAGCGGTCGACAGCCCTGCGTCCATGGTGAAACGCTCGCGACTCCAGTCCAGTGAGGACCCCATGCGCCGCAACTGTTGGGTGATGGTGCCGCCAGACTCTTTTTTCCAGTCCCAGATACGGTCAATAAAGGCATCACGACCGACATCATGGCGGGTTGCATCTTCCTTGTTGAGCTGCCGTTCCACCACCATCTGGGTGGCGATGCCGGCGTGGTCTGTTCCCGGTTGCCAGAGTGTGTTGTCACCGCGCATGCGGTGGTAGCGCGTCAGGGCGTCCATCAGTGTGTCCTGAAAGGCATGTCCCATATGCAGGCTGCCCGTCACGTTCGGTGGCGGGATCATGATGCAGTAGGGTGCACCTTCGCCGGAAGGTTCGAAATGTCCTTGCTGTTCCCAGGTTTCGTACCAGTGCTGTTCAATCGCGTGCGGGTCGTAGGTCTTGTCCATACGTCGTAAGGCTCTGTTATTAATGGTGTACTTTGATGTGGCCGGGATTATACCTGAAGCACGCCGTTTTTCCCCGGCAGGGCGCGACGGAGGCCGGGCGTGTTACTTGCGCAGTGCCCTGGCAATCAGGTCGGGGAGGGCTTGCTCAAGCTGCTGCCGGATAGCCGTGGCGGAATGGCTGTGGCTGTCTTCCAGTGACAGGCTGATGGCCTGTTCAATGGCCGGGCGCAGTGACTGCTCCACCTGTTCGATGAGTTGCTGGCTTAAAGTGGCAGTGAGCCGTTCGAGTTGCTTTTTAAATGATTTTTTCTGCAGTAGACTGTCGGCAATGACTGCAGCAGACTCAGCAGTCTCATCAGCAGGCTGTGGCTCCGGGGCAGCTGTTTCGTGTTCATGCACGAGCGCTGTCAGAATCGGAATACCCTCGGCGTCAACTATGAGTTCTTCGTCCATGCTCATTGCTCATTACAGGTTATGAGTGTTCAATGTATAGCCGCGATCCTTGTAGAAACGATAGCGCTCGCGTGCAGCCTCTCGCTGGGTTTCGTCGCCGCCAACCAGTTCAGCAACACGATTGAAACGGCTGAAAAAAGCAGGGACATCACAGGATAGGTTAACCAGTACATCGCTGGGGCCTTCCGGTTCGATCGCATGCCCCAGCAGCACGGGGTGCGTGCTGTCGGTATTCTCCCCGTAGCAACCGTGTGGCAGGAAGCTGTTTGCAGTAAAGGTCCAGAGCATGTCATCAAGTTGTTTTAATTGCTCACCGGTATTCGTGTTGATGAAGACCTGACATCCCTGTTTGTATGCTTTCTCGGACAGCCGGCAGGTCAGCAGGTTTTGTGCCTGCAGGCTGTTGTCCTTCAATATATAAAAGTCGATCCGGGTCATCAGCAGCGATCGAGCAGGAACTGTGTCAGCAAGGAGACCGGCCGACCGGTGGCGCCTTTTTCGCTACCGCCTTTCCATGCCACGCCGGCTATATCCAGGTGTGCCCAGCGGAAATCTTCGGTAAAACGTGACAGGAAACAGGCGGCGGTAATGGTGCCGGCCTCGCGGCCACCAATATTAGCCATGTCGGCGAAATTACTCTTCAGCTGTGGCTGATAGTCATCCCACAACGGCATTTGCCAGGCACGGTCATCAGCTTTCCTGCCGGCTGCCAGCAGTTCTTCAGCCAGGTCGTCATCGTTACTCAACAGGCCGGCCGCGTGACTGCCGAGTGCGATAACGCAGGCACCGGTGAGGGTGGCGATGTCAATGACTACATCGGGTTTGAATTTGGCGCTGTAGGTGAGTGCATCACACAGTATCAGTCGTCCTTCCGCGTCTGTATTGAGTACTTCAATTGTCTGGCCGGACATGCTGGTGACGATATCGCCGGGTTTGCTGGCGAGCCCGTCAGGCAGGTTCTCTGTGGTCGGGATGACACCGACCACATTGACCGCTAGCTCCATATCCACGCAGGCCTTGATTGTGCCGAGTACACTGGCGGCACCGCACATGTCGTATTTCATTTCGTCCATGGCAGCGCCCGGTTTCAGCGAGATGCCGCCGGAATCAAAGGTTACACCCTTGCCGACCAGTACCACCGGCTTCTCTCCGGCCTTGCCACCCTTGTATTCCAGTGTGATCAGCTTCGCCGGTTCCCGGCTACCGCGTGATACTGACAGCAGCGAGCCCATGCCGAGTTTTTTCATGGCGGCTTCATCCAGCACGCTGACTTTCAGGTAGCTGCAGGTTTTGCCGAGTTTGCGGGCCTGGCTGGCGAGATAAGCCGGCGTGCAAATATTGCCGGGCAGGTCACCGAGAGTTCTTGCCAGCTCTACGCCATCAGCGATGGCACTGCCATCTTTTAGCGCCTTGCGGGCGCTCCGGCTTTCATCACTGGCCATGTTGATGGCCATGCGCCGTAACGGATGCGTGTTTTTGTCTTTTTTACTCTTCAGCTGGTCCGGCGTGTAGAGACTGCTGCAGGTGATTTCAGCGAGACTCTTGACCTTGCCATAGCTGTCACGGTCAGTGACATCCAGTTCGCCAAGGTAGTTGACTGCGTCGCTTGCCCCCGACTGATTGACGGCGCTCGTGACGCCGGCAATCACCTTGTTGAATGCGCGGCTGTTGAAATCTTCTGCCTTGCCACAACCTGCGAGCAATACCCGCTCACAGTTGGCACCGGCCGGGTAGTGCAGCATCAGCGTCTGACCGCATTTGCCATCCATGTCGCCTTTCTGCAAGAGCTTTTTCAGCAACCCCTTTGTGCTTCTGTCAAACTGCGCGGCTGCCGGAGACAGCTTGCGGTGTTCAAATACCCCCAGAATTACACATCCACTCTTGACGGTTTCAGGTTTCTCGCTCTTTATGGTGAATTTCATTCAATACCTCATTTGTTGCGTGTTGTGATTGCAGGTTGCGGCGCTTGTGGTATACGGTAGCCGCTCCCGGTATCAATCAGGATACCAATTATGACAGGAGTGTACTGCAAGCAGGCATGATTTTCATGCCGCAAACAGGCCCGCTTGAATGTTTCGAGTTTTTGATCGTTACCTGCTGAAAGAAGTGATCAACGGCTGGCTGGCCGTGACGCTTTTTCTGTGGCTGATACTCGTCAGTAACCGGCTGGTGCGTTACCTGGGTGATGCGGTGTCCGGTGATATTCCTCCCGATATTATCTTCCGGCTGATCGGGCTGAAAATGGTCTGGTACCTGGTCCACGTGGTGCCATTCGCGCTGGCACTGGGGGTAGTGCTGGGGCTGGGTCGCCTGTACCGTGACAATGAAATGACTGTTATGTCCGCCTGCGGCGTCGGCCCGTGGCGCATCTACAAGCCGCTGCTTGCTTTTGGACTGGTGCTGGCAATGGTGCTTGCCTGGTTGTCGCTGTATGTGAGTCCGCAAGTGCAGGCGCTCAGTTACAAGCTGGAGAAAATGGCAAAGCAGCAGGCAGATCTGACGGTGCTGGGGGCCGGGCGTTTTAACGAGTTGCAGAAGGGGCGCCTGACCTTCTATGCCGAGCGGCTTTCAGTGGACAAGCAG
>JAOUCV010000100.1 GCA_029859555.1 Gammaproteobacteria bacterium | reverse complement strand
CCAGTATCTCCCGGCTCCAGCCAGCCTCCGCAATACGCCGCTCATCCGGCACCAGCCGCAACTCCGGCTCCGCCAGTTCCAGCCCCGGTGATGGCGTCACGCTCGCCTCCGGCCATTGTCTTTGCATGGCTGCAAATCCGGCACCGGCAGCTTCCAGCAGGCGGTCCAGATCACGTCCCTGTATATCCATATCAACGGTTCTTCCACCGCGTGAACCGCCAAACAACGACGACTGCTTGGCAAAGGCGATGGTATCGGGAAACCCGCGGATAGCGCTGTTAATTACACCCACCAGTTCCTTGGCCCGCAGACTGTCCGTTGCACGGGCACCCATAAAAACCCCGCCATTATAGGCAACGAAGAAATAATGCTTGATTGCGGGCTGTTTCTCGCCACTGACATACGGTGCCAGTCGCTCTGCCACGACATCACCCATTTCTGTTTTCAGATGTTCGATATTCACACCGGGCGGCGGGATAACAAAAGCAAAAACCAGGTTGCGATTACCGTCCGGCAGATAATCGGCATGCGGCTTTAACAACAGCGTCAGTAGCAACGGTACACTAATCAATACAATAATCAGCTGCAGCCGTCGACCCGGCGATCCTGTCAAGCTCATAATGCGTCGCGTGATTCCCTCCCACCAATGGCTGTGCGGATCATTACTGTTGACAGTCGACAGCCACTGGTTACTCAGTGTCGGCAGGATAATCAGCGCCATCAGCATGGAAGCAATCACCGCGGAGGAAATAGTCACTGCCAGATCGGAAAAAAGCTGTCCGGCCTCGTCCGGCAGGAACACCACCGGCAGAAAGATGGCTACCGTGGTGACAGTTGATGCAACCAGCGCCCCGCGCACCTGTTGCGCTCCCTCGAACGCTGCATCCATCCGGCCACCACCGGCTTCGCGCAAACGCACAATATTTTCCAGCACAACGATCGAGGCGTCCAGCACCATGCCAACAGAGAACGCCATACCGGCAAGCGAAATAACATTAATGGTACTGCCGCTGACATCCAGCACACTGAACGCAAACAGCAACGACACCGGAATGGCAAAGGCCACCAGCAGAGTTGCCCGAAAACGCCGCAGGAACCACCACAACACAGACACAGCCAGCACGATACCAAGCAGCAGGTTGCCAAACAGCATTTGCAGTGAACGGTTGATATAGACGGTTTCATCGTAGACCTGCTCCATCTGCAGGCCTGCCTCCATCAGCGGCCCGGCAGCGAGTTCGTCGGCCGCCAGCCGCAAGCCATCCATCACCTCAAGCACATTCACGCCGCTTTCCCGGTGCGCATTGACGGCAATGGCGACACCACCAGCGTTTATCACAAAGCTCTGTGGATCAGCCATCTGCACATCGACAGCAGCAATATCACGCAACAGCACCGGGCGACCCTCGCGCCAGTCGAGCACCATTTCACCCAGCTCCTCGACTGCAAAGGCGCCGGTAAAACGCAGGGTATAGCGCCGCTTGCCGACATCAGCGCTACCTGCCGAGACGTCCTTGTTGGAGCCTGCCAGTTGCGCAACAACCGGAATTTCAACACCCAGGCTCGCGGCCTTGTAGGGATCAAACGTGATACGCACCTCGCGCGGCCGCCCGCCGCGCACTTCCGACATGGACACGCCGGTGACACGTTCATAGCGGGTTTGCACCACGTCCTCGACAAAATCCAGGTAGGTGACAATATCGCGATCATTGCCTGGCACCGGCTTGATAATGAACCAGGCGATTGCCCGGCTGCGCTCGCCGACGGTACTCAATATCGGCTCGTCCGCATCATCAGGATAACTGCGAACCCGGTTCAGACGGTTCAGCACGTCAACCAGCGCGCGTTGCAGGTCAGTACCTACTGCAAAGGTAATCGTTATGCGCGCACGACCGCGCTGCGCCGTTGAATCCATTTCAGTCATGCCCTGCAGGCCGCGTAACACCTTCTCCTGCGGCTCGATGATCTCGGCCTCGACTTCCTGCGGGGCCGCAGCACGCCAGCTGGTTGTCACAGAAATGGTGGGGCGTTCGATCTCGGGTGTCAGCTGGATCGGCAACCGCGACAGACTGATAAGGCCAAACAGCACTACCAGGAACACTGCGACCAGCGCCGCTATATGATTATCCAGTGCCTGGCGAATCAGGATCACTCGCTGGCCACTCTCTGTTTCGGTGTAACTTCCTGCCCGGCACGCAAACGTTCGGCACCGCGGGTAACAACGGTGTCTCCCGGATTAATTTCACCAATGACTTCAATATACTCACCTTCAGCCATGCCGGTTTCGACGCTAATGCGCTCGGCGGTATTGTCTTCAAGAATGCGGAACACCGTGGTGCCGTCACGGCGTAACACCAGCGCATCCCGCGGGATCGCAGTGACCGGGCGCGCCGCGGCAACCGGTATGGAAATACGCACACTTTGCCCGGCAGACCAGGCACCGTCATCCAGCAACAGGCGCAACTCATACAAGCGTGACTGGTCATCACCCACCGGCACCACGGTACGCACACTACCGGTCGCCGGCTGTCCGGCAATCGTCAGGCCCAGGCGGGTACCGGTTTGTATATAAGGCAGTGCCGTTACCGGAATCCAGGCCTGCGCTTCCAGCGAGCGGGTATCAACCAGTCTGACGATGGAGGTACCCGGGTCGGCCCACTCCCCTGCCTGGATAAACTGCTCGGTGACGACACCGGCAAACGGGGCCTTGATGAGGGTACGTTGCTGTTTTTCCTGACTCTGCGCGATCCGTGAATTTGCCGCCGCCAGCTCACTGCGGGAAATTGCGAGGTCGCGCTGCGCCTGCTCAAGGCGACTGATCGCGGCGTGATTGTCCTTTGCAAGCTTCGCCAGTCGCTGCGCTTCTGCCTGGTTGAATTTGACATTGGCCTGCTCACGCGCCAGCCGCGCCTGCTCTTCGACCAGCACATCCCGAATCAGCACATCATCAAGCCGCGCCGCCTGCTCGCCGGTCTCCAGTGATGTGCCCACCTCGGCTACCCAGATTACCCGGCCATCCACCTGTGCAGCCAGCCGCGAATCATTGCGGCTGATGACGGTACCGGCTACCTGGATCAGCGGCGTCATCTCGCGGCTTTCGGCTTGTTCCACCACCACCGCTGCAGCGCCTGCAGCCAGTGCGGGTAGCGACAGGCCGACGCCGGGCAGCAACATCACCATCGCAGCCAGCCAGGGCCGCAAAAAACTGTCCGTCTGGGGGTACAAATGCATTCTCCTGAGATAGCCAAGCGAGTTAACAATAGCAGATATGTTACTGAAATTAATAGGGAGTGACTACCTCAGGTGATACATGAGGTAGCGTTACAGGGGGTGTCGGGGGAAAGGATAATGCCAGGGTTTTGATCTGGCTGGTCGCGGACACGGTCCGCTCCTGCAGGCGCACGTACCGTTGCAGGAGCGGACCGTGTCCGCGGCTGATCGACCCCGGGACCTACAGCTTGCCGACGAAGTTCAGGAACCAGCCATTATTCTGGTAATCGAGGTCGGTCAGATCATCACTGAAATCGGTGAAATTGTAACCAAGACCGATTTTCAGATGGTCATTGATATGGCGGTCAATCCCCAGCAAGGCACCCTGGCGATTGTCATCTGCTTCATCCACATCCAGCCAACGGTACTCCAGCAGGCCGTCCCAGTGCCGGGTCAGGTGGTAACGCCCGCGCACCACGACCAGTCGCTTCTCGGTGCGGAACCAGCGACCCTCATCACGACCCTCGCGTTCTTCACCGCGTTTCCATGCCAGCTTGCTGCCCAGTTCCCAACGCTGGTTGAGGTCATAAATCCCCTCAAGCGAGACCACATGAGAACGCTGATCGGTACCCGCATCCTGCTGGCCGGCACTGTCAAGATCATAGAGATAGGTGTACTTGCTGAGAATATTCAGACGGTCGTGATGCACCGGTCGATAGGCCAGCCCGGCATCAAACTCGGCAAAGCGCCCGTCATCCCTGCCGGTATCATGATTATCGCTGTAGGAGAAATTCAGCTTGCCGACACCGGTCCATTCCTCGTTAATAAGGAAGCGCAGGTTATTGGCCGTCAGCCACTGGGTTTCATCTTCATCGCCGCGGTCCCGGCGATACTCCAGCCGGTTACTGAAATCCAGCCGCTCACCCTGGTAACGCGCACCGAGACTCACGGCATTGCGTTCCAGGCCATCGTCATCATCATCGGGATTACTGCTCTGGAACAACGCTGACAGCGTCCATTCTTTTGCCGGCGTGAAGTCCAGTCCGTAGACGCTACTGAGACCACTCTGTTCATCGCCACTGCTGAACTGTTTCTCGGTAAATACGCGCAGGCTGTTACCCACCTGTCGGCGCTGGCCAAACACGGCAACACCCTTGCGCCCGCCAGACCGGTCAGTAGACAGTATATAACTGGTATACATGGAGTAATCACTGCCGACCTTGTAATCCGCCCCCAGTTGCAGCGCCTCACCGCGATTACCGGTACTGCCTTCCGCATTCAGTGTCACGCGTTTGCCAACACGCGCCTTCACTCCCAGCGTGTACAGGTTATTGGCAGCGTAGTCCGAATCCCTGCTCACTGCCGTCTGCACGGTACTGTAGACACTGGTGCCGGGTGCCAGCGCATAGTCGACCCCGGCACCGGCGAGCGTGGCATCGCGGGAAGACTCACCGTCCGGATCTTCGCTGACATAGCGCAGCTCACCACTCAGCGTCCACGGACCATTGGTACGGTAATCTGCCTGCGCGCTCAGTGAGCGGTCTTCCATATCGTCCTCTTTATCGATCACCGCACCGCGAACCGCCAGGGCCAGGTTTTCCGTCGCCTGCCAGCTGGACTCCGCGCCGTATTCAGTGGTGTCAATACCGTCATCAACGCGCGCCACCGAGAAACCCTTGTCACGGTGCTTCCACCACACCGCCGACAGGCCCTCGGCGCGACCCTGTGTTACCTCGGCATGATTTACCCGTGCCTCCAGCTTGATGGCATCACCACTGACACTTTCGTCGGTAGAATCGTTCAGCGCCGAAAACGACAGGCCGCCGTCATCTGACGCGAAATCGGCCGCCGTCTGGCGCGCGTCACTGCGTGCATACTCGGCCTTGATATAGGTTCCGGCACCGTGACGCAGCGTGACATCCGCACCCTTCAGTTCATAGTTGGTACCGTCACGATCCTCGTGCACATAGGTACCACCCAGCCCCAGCCGGTCGGTCAGCCAGTCCTTGCCGCGCACACCGTAGGTCATCCGGTCGCTGTCAAACTCATCCGGCACATATTCATAGTCCACCATCAGCAACATGTCGTTGCCGTCCAGCGGCTGATCCTTGATGATCGACGGAGCAGCACTGGAAGAAACCTGTGCCAGCGGCCGGTTCAGGATAATACGTCCCTGGATATCATCGACCTGGTAATCACTGCCATGCTGCAGGGTGATGTTTTCCAGTACACGGTTGGTATCACGCTCGCGTACTTCCACCCAGACCTTCTCGGAGCCCTGCACAATGTCGGTGTTGCGCAGGTAGTAGAGACTGCCGCCGGTACCGCTAAACTCATTGTGGGCAAAGGCGGTATTCGGCTCCGAACCAAATACCGTCAGCTCCGTTTCATGATCACCGAAACGGGTGATATCAACATCACGGTACTGCATGCGTCCGCCATAGAGACTGCGGTCATACTGGGCATATTCGTTGCCGGTAATACCGGTATTGAAATTACCCCACAAGGCCTGCGACTTGTCCCATTCGACACGCCCGTAAAAACGGCCCTGGGTATCCACATCACTGGTGGTGGTGGAATCATCACCGAAGGTCGGATAATAACGATCCGGGTCGAGGCGACGAAACACACTGTCCGGGTCTTTCCGGTCCAGGTCGCTGAACACATCACCCAGCTCTTCTTCAGTGGTATCCACCTGTGCCGTGACGCGGTACTTGCCCGCAAACTTGCCCTTCATGTAAAACGCCAGGCGCCCGTCACTCACCGAACCGTCCTCGTCACCTTCATCAGACAGGGCCTTGTCACTGCCGGAGAAATCATTTTCACCCACGGTGAGATCGGCAATACCGACCATAAACAGGTAGCCGCCGGTGACTTTCACATCCAGCTGGCGGTGCCAGCTTTCATTGCGGGCATCTGTTATTGCAACATCCACAGGGTACTCACCGGTTGGCAGGATGCGTTCCACTGCAAACGCACCGTGGCTGTCCACCGGCACCACTTCGCCGTCAATGCTCAGGGTATAGGCAGCCGGGACATCGCTGCCGTGTATGCGTACGCGGCTGCCGGACAGCGGTATGGTCTGGCGCACCAGGGTGCTCTCGCCATAACCGTTCAGAGTCTCGTCCAGACCGGTACTCGCGGCGGCATCGCCTGCCACCGGATCACCGAGGTACAGGCTGGCAACCGCGGTTTCATCAAAGCGCCCGTCTGCATCGAAAACCCGCAACATGTAAACCAGTTCATCGCCGGCACGCAGCGGTCGGCCCCGGTCAGTCTCGCCGTTCCATTCGACGCCTGTTTCATAAGCAAGCCGGTTACCGCTGAATGTCTTCAACGGCACGATCAGATCGGTATCGCTGGCGTCATACACACCCAGCTCCCAGCGCTCGATAAAATGACTGTAGTTGCTGTACAGCCGGAAAACTGCAGGCTGCGTAAAGCGTCCTTCACTGTGTGATATAAATGCCGGGCCACTGACACTGAGCCGGGGTTCAATAATGGCCGGATCTTCGGTCGCCCACACCGTGCCACCATCACGCAATTGCAGACGACCGTTAAAGACCACATCGGCACGGCGATTATCTGCTCGCCCTTGTGTCGTTGCATTGCTTGAACGCGGTTCAAGTTCGCCGCGGCTGACAATATCAATCACCACACCGCTGTCTTCGGCACAGGCCGTGCTGACGCAGTCAGCGTGTTCTTCTGCATGTGCCACCGGCACCAGCATATCTACCAGCCCCGCCAGCAACCTGCCGGCAGCTGTTGACAGGGTTTCCAGGGAACTGCGCTGCTCGGGGGGTGGCGCAACCAGTATATCCACCTGCTCCATCAGTGATTTATCGAGCAGCTTGCCGAGCGCCCGCCTGACACTGTCCGCGCGGCGCTGCCCCAGCTTGAGGTTATAGTCGGCACGACCGGTATCATCGGTATGCCCGGTGATACTGATCACACCACAGCGATAATGGCGAATGGCATTGGCAATTTTTGTCAGCATCGGCTGGTTGGCCGGCTTGATCAGCTCGCTGTCCGTTTCGAAGAACACCTCGCCGAGACGGATACGTGCAACCTTCTCCGGCAACGCCTGATCCGGCAGGCGCACACCGAAGTTGAGCTTGTTCATCAGCCCGCCGGTAATACG
>JAOUCV010000446.1 GCA_029859555.1 Gammaproteobacteria bacterium | reverse complement strand
TCGCAGCTGTGGCTGATCAGCACCAGCGTATGCGCGGCGTCACCATAGCCCAGCGCGATTTCCTTGAGCATGCGCACGTGCGCGGGATCTTCGAGATAGGGGTGAAAATCCAGTAACAGGTAGATGCCGGCTGTGCCGGTGGCTTTGATCTGTCCAAGTGCCTGCGCCGGTTCTTTCGCGTGCGCCTGTGGTTGAAGATCCAGGTCAATGCGCTGCAGGCCGGTAGTGACTGACCAGCGCATGACAGGCAGATTGAGCCTGAGGGCAAGGCGTTTGAATACTTCAAGTGCCCGCGGTTCGTCGCTGGTTTCAAGAATTATGAGGGGTACGCGTGAGCGGACGAGGACTTCAAGGTCGTTAACGCTGCTTTCCATGCCGGGCATGGTAGCAAAACCCGCGCAGTTTGTTAGCGCAGGACGGTAGCTGACCGAATACGATCCAGGCGTAGTTCACAAATTTGCTGATTTTGATTGCACACAACGAGAAATTCTTCGTGTTGGCGTACCAGGAGGTCAGTTGGGGTTACGGTTTCAAGATGTGTCTGACCGTCGATGTCCTGCCAGGATAGCCGCAGGTTGTTATGCTGCATAATTGCCAGCTCATACTCACTGTGCAGTCCGCAATCGATGGGTGTGTAGTCACTCATCGTTGCGCCGTGCAGAAATGCCGAGCAGGTTGCCCTCGATGTCGACTTCACTGCTGATGTCGATGGGCTGGCAGCACACCGAGCAGTCTTCAATGTATTGCTGACCGCCCATGGAGCAGTCGACGCTGATTTCAAATTCTTCACCACAGTAGGGACAGCTAATTCTTGCGGCTTCCAGCATATCAAGCCTCCTCCGCCAAAAAGCGTTCGATCAGGTTGTCGAGGAACCGCCAGCCCTGATCGCTGTGTATGACACGATCCTGCTCAACTGTCAGTAACCCGTCGATTTGTGCTTTCTCCAGCAGTGGCATGATGTGTTCGCGTGTCAAGCCGCTGCTGTATTCAAATGCGTCGAGGCTGAACCCCTGTCTCAGTCGCAGGCTGTTAAGAGCAAACTCGAACACGGCTTCGTCAGGAGTCAGTGTCCGCTGTCCGTCGATACCGGCTTCGCTGCCGGCAGTGCCAAGATACTCCTGCGGGTGGCGTTTTTTCCAGCGCCGTCGGATAACACCATGACCGCCATCGGTAATCTTGCCGTGGGCGCCCGCACCGATACCGATGTAGTCGCCAAAACCCCAGTAATTCAGGTTGTGATAACAGGTCCTGCCGGGCTGCGCATACGCCGAAACCTCGTACTGAGTATAGCCGTGCGCCGCGAGCTGTGACTGGCCAGCCTCCTGCATGGACCATTTGCTGTCTTCGTCGGGCAGTTTTGGTGGTCTGGCGTGGAACAGGGTGTTGGGTTCCAGGGTCAGCTGGTACCAGGAAAGATGGGTCGGTTGCAGGTTTATGGCCTGTTGCAGGTCATCCAGCGCCTGGGCTTCGGTCTGTTCCGGCAGGCCAAACATCAGGTCGAGATTGAAGTTGTCGAAGCCGGCGTCGCGTGCAGCTTGCGCGGCCCGGTTGGCTTCTGTCGCGTTGTGTACGCGGCCAAGGTTTTTCAGCTGTTGATCACTGAAGCTCTGGATGCCGATGGAAAGGCGGTTTATGCCGGCCTGTCGGTAGCCGGTGAAGCGTTGTTGCTCGGCACTCCCGGGATTGGCTTCGAGGGTGATTTCAGCATTCGGTTTGAGTGGCAGGCGGGCACGGATACCACTAAGTAGCTGTTCCATGGCGGCGGGTGAGATCAGGCTGGGGGTGCCGCCGCCCATGAATATGCTTTGTACGGTGCGTCCCCAGACGTATGGCAGTTCGCTGTCGAGATCTTTTAGCAGTGCCTGGATGTAGGCGTCTTCGGGGAGGGTGTCTTTTACTGCGTGGGAGTTGAAGTCGCAGTAGGGGCATTTTTTTATGCACCAGGGGAAGTGGATGTACAGGGATAGGGGGGGAGGGGCTTTAAACTGAAACACGGTTAGATTGGCGGTGGCGACGGGTATGGTGACTCAATTGAGGCTTCGGGTGCAGGCATGCACAGGCGCATCAATTGAGTCACCACACCCGTCGCTTTGAGGTTCGCGAGTGTTCAAAGATTGGGGGCTAGCAGGGATCACCGCAGCGCCTCGATTAATTGCATCAGGGCCTGGCCGCGATGACTGAGGCCGTTTTT
>JAOUCV010000445.1 GCA_029859555.1 Gammaproteobacteria bacterium | reverse complement strand
TGAGTCCACCGCAACCACCTTGTCCGAAATCATTCAGGAAATGTTATTAACACGAACTTCCGAGCGGGAAGGGCGAGTCATAGACCACGATACTTCAGCATCCATGGAGAAGAAAAAACAGGAGGGCTACTTCTGATGAACAGCCTGGATGACAGCTTGATAGCTGAAGATATTGACGAGTACCTGTTGAAGCATGAAAACAAGTCGCTGCTGCGATTCATCACCTGCGGCAGTGTTGATGACGGCAAGAGTACGCTGATCGGGCGTCTGCTGTTTGAATCCCGGGCGTTATTTGATGACCAGCTTGATACCGTCACTGCAGAATCAAAAAAATGGGGTACGCAAGGCAAGGATGTGGACCTGGCACTGCTGGTAGATGGTCTGGCGGCAGAGCGCGAACAGGGTATCACGATTGATGTTGCGTACCGGTTTTTCTCGACTGACCGGCGCAAGTTTATCGTAGCCGATACGCCGGGACACGAGCAGTATACCCGCAACATGATCACAGGTGCTTCGACGGCAGATGCTGCGATTGTAATCTGTGACGCTCGCCAGGGTGTACTTACCCAGACACGCAGGCACACCTACCTGCTGTCATTGCTGGGTATTCGCAACGTCATACTTGCCGTCAACAAAATGGACTTGATGGAGTATGACGAGTCTGTCTTTACTGCGATTGTCGACGAGTTCCGGGCCTTTATCGAACCCCTGTCGATCAATGAGGTGATTGCAATTCCCCTTTCTGCCCTGACCGGCACCAATATCATAGAACCAGGCCGGCAAACCCCCTGGTATCACGGCCCGACATTGATGTCCTGCCTGGAAACCATTGAACTCGATAATGAGCATGCACGCGGTAAACCCTTTCGCTTGCCAGTGCAGTGGGTGAACCGGCCAAACCTGGATTTTCGCGGGTTTTCAGGCATGGTGGTCAGCGGCACCGTAAAACCGGGCGACAGTATCCGCGTACAACCGTCCGGATCAGGCAGTGTCGTCGAACGTATCGTAACCTTTGACGGTGATTTAGCCGTTGCCATGGCCGGGCAATCAGTCACCCTGACACTCAGGGACGATATTGATATCTCGCGTGGTGATGTGATTTCCACGGCCGATGAACCAGCCAGCACGGCCGAGCAGTTTGAATGTACGGTTTTCTGGATGCATGAGGCACCACTATTTCCCGGCAGGCCGTACCTGCTTAAAATTGGCACCAGAACAATCCCGGCATCGATCACGACAATCAAATACCAGGTCAATATCAACACCCTGGAGCATGTGGCCGCAAAACAGCTGGGTTTGAACAGTATTGGTGTTTGTAACATCAATACAGAACAAGCCGTTGCCTTTGACAGCTATAAAGACAATCGCGATACGGGAAGTTTTGTTCTGATTGACCGTGCCTCGAATAATACCGTCGGTGCCGGAATGCTGCATTTTGCCTTGCGACGCTCTGACAATATTCATATGCAGGCAGTGGATATCGACAAGAACCGACGCTCGATTCTGAAGGGCCAGAAATCCTGTGTCGTCTGGTTTACCGGTTTGTCAGGCTCGGGAAAATCGACGATTGCAAATCTTGTCGAGAAAAAACTGGCTACCGCCGGCCACCATACCTATCTGCTGGATGGCGACAATGTGCGCCATGGCCTCAACAAGGATCTTGGTTTTACAGACGCGGACCGCGTGGAAAATATCCGGCGAATCAGCGAAGTCGCGACACTGATGGTGGATTCCGGGCTGATCGTGCTGACCGCCTTTATCTCGCCGTTCCGCTCGGAACGGCAATTGGCCAGGAATCTTGTGAAAGACGATGAGTTCCTGGAAGTCTATGTGGAAACACCCCTCGCACTCGCAGAAGAACGTGACCCTAAAGGCCTGTATAAAAAAGCCCGCCGCGGCGAACTGAAAAATTTCACTGGCATCGATTCACCCTATGAACCGCCACAGCAGGCAGAAATCTCGGTTGATACCTCGGCCATGGATGCCGAACAATGTGCCGATGCGGTCATTGCCGAACTGCGTAGACGCGGCATGCTGGCCATCCCTGAAGTGGGCTGATGCAATGCGGGCGGGGTTCGATTATCCCCTGATGCAGGACCAGACCTTTGCTGCAGAGCTGCCGGCATTGAAGACCGGGAAGAGGAGGGTATCAATAAAGAACACCTGTTTTTTGATTTTATCCCCTCTCCCTGC
>JAOUCV010000099.1 GCA_029859555.1 Gammaproteobacteria bacterium | reverse complement strand
TTCGAATTCGTAACCACTGCCCGGTTCACCCGGCTCAATGACGTAGTCAATCTTTGCGAACTGACCGGAACCACCGGTCTGTTTCTTGTGCGTGTAGCTGTCTTCGGTTCGCTGGGTAATGGTTTCACGATAGGCCACTTGTGGCTTGCCTACGGTGACGTCAATGCCGTGGGTACGACGCAGGATATCAATCTTGATATCGAGGTGCAGTTCACCCATACCTTTGAGGATGATCTCGCCACTGTCCTCGTCGGTCTCCATATGGAATGACGGGTCTTCCTTGATCATCTTGCCGAGTGCGATACCCAGCTTTTCGGACGCCGCCTTGTCGTTGGGTGAGACGGCAATTGAAATCACCGGGTCCGGGAATACCATTGGTTCCAGCGTGGCAGGCTGCTTGGGGTCGCACAGGGTATGACCGGTCTGCACGTTCTTCATGCCGATGACGGCAACGATATCGCCGGCCTCGGCACTGTCGAGTTCCTCGCGGGAGTCGGCGTGCATCTCGACGATACGGCCAATACGCTCGGTCTTGCCGGTGAATGTGTTCAGCACGGTGGTGCCTTTTTCCAGCTTGCCGGAGTAGATACGGATAAAGGTCAGTGCGCCAAAGCGGTCATCCATGATCTTGAAGGCGAGGGCACGCAATGGCCGGCTGGAGTCAACGATGGCAAATTCACCGGTCTCGTTACCTTCCAGGTCAACTTCCGGCTGTGGCAGGACTTCAGTCGGGTTCGGCAGGAAGTCTACCGTGGCATCCAGTACCAGCTGAATACCCTTGTTCTTGAACGCGGAACCGCAATAGGTAGGGAAGAAGTCCAGCGCGATGGTACCCTTGCGAATACAGCGCTTGATATCTTCTGCTGAAGGTTCGTTGCCTTCCAGGTATTGCTCCAGCAGGTCATCGTCCTGTTCAACCGCTGTTTCGATCAGTTTCTCGCGCCACTCCTCGACCAGGTCGGCCATGTCGGCCGGTGGCTCCGAGATTTCATAAGCGGCAGGGTCGCCGGAGTCATCCCAGATCCACGCCTTGCGTGTCAGCAAGTCCACAACTCCGCAGAAATCGTCTTCAATGCCGATAGGCAGCACCATCACCAGCGGGTTTGCGTCGAGTACATCCTCGACCTGTTTTACCACGCGGTAGAAGTCTGCACCCAGGCGATCCAGCTTGTTGACGAAAATGATACGAGAGACGCCCGATTCGTTGGCGTAACGCCAGTTGGTTTCAGACTGGGGTTCCACGCCGCCAGAGCCGCAGAAGACGCCGACGCCGCCATCGAGTACCTTCAGGGAGCGATAGACTTCGATGGTGAAGTCAACGTGTCCGGGGGTGTCAATAATGTTCAGGCGATGATCGTTCCATTCGCAACTGGTAGCCGCAGACTGAATGGTGATGCCGCGTTCCTGTTCCTGTTCCATGAAGTCAGTGGTTGCTTCACCGTCATGCACTTCGCCGGTTTTGTGGATCTTGCCGGTGAGCTTCAGGATACGCTCTGTAGTCGTCGTTTTTCCCGCATCAACGTGCGCGAAGATACCGATATTTCTGTACTTGGTTAAATCAGTCATTTTGCCACTACTCTGTATTTGGTTTGTAAATTGACGAGTGCCTCTACTACGCTCCGGTCTGTCCGGGGCGCCTACCAGCTGACACGACTCGAATTCTGTTCAGATAACACGCATTTACGCGAGGCCGGAGCCGCGGAATTATAAACCAATAAGCCAATAAGTCCATGAATTGAGTGCCCCGGATGATGCGGGCGGCCATTGCTGGCTTGTACGGCCGGCAGGCAGGCCGGTTCTGATGGCGGGTGAGCGTTGAAAACTGCGGCTTTTAGCCAGATTTTCCGGCTGGTGTATAATTTGCGGAAGCATGATATTACCAGTCGAATCGCTGCAGTCCTGGTGGCAGTCGAAGCCCTATTAGCTGGCAGTGGCAAATGGGCGGGCTTTACCCTGCGGAGAGTTCTCTGCCCGGCGCTGAGCCTTCCTGTGTTGATACCCCTGGTTTTAAGCCGTCGCTACAATAGATATTTCTGCCACGAATGAAGCAAATACTTTAATATAAGCAGTTGCTACCCGCTAACAGCGGGATTTTGTCTTTGCACCGGAGCAACTCCGCAAGCAGTACCTGCCGGCTGGTAAAATTGTTGTCGCTGATAAGGCGCTTTAATGAATTGATTGGCTCTGATTGCTTCGGGCTAGGGCTGTTGTAGCGCATTTTATAGCTCACAAACATGAATTGACGGCCTGCTGGACTTGCTCAGCCGGCGCGTATCAGGAGAACAGGAATGACAGATACAGTAACGCTGACGCTTGATGGCAAGGCGTATACCTTGCCGGTTGTACGGGGCACGGAAGGGGAGCGCGCGATTGATATCAGCAAGTTACGCGCGCAAACCGGGCTGATTAGCCTGGATCCCGGCTTCGGGAATACCGGCAGTTGTGAAAGCGCCATCACCTTTATCGATGGAGAAAAGGGCATTTTGCGCTATCGCGGCATACCCCTGGAGCAATTTGAAGAAAATCCCAACTTTATCGAGGTCGCCTGGCTGCTGATATTTGGACAATTGCCGACCCCGGAAGAATATTCGCGTTTCAGTGAGCTACTCACGCACACCGCCAATATCGACGAGTCGATGAGGCACAGTTTTGAGGGTTTTCCGCGGTCCTCGCCACCGATGGCGACGCTGTCGGCGATGATTAATGCGCTGTCCTGTTTTCACCCGGAATTCCAGGAGGTCGATGACCTTACCCAGCTGGAGGGCGTTGCGGCCCGCCTGATCAGCAAGATCAGGACGATCGCGGCCTATTCCTTTCGCCGTTCACGTGGCAAGCCGCTGATTTATCCGGACCCGAGACTGCGCTATGTGCCAAATTTTTTACACATGATGTTTTCGCAGCCCTACAAGGAATACATCTGCGACACGGATACGCGCGACGCCTTGAACCTGTTGCTGATTTTGCACGCGGACCATGAGCAGAACTGCAGTACCTCCACCGTGCGCATGGTGGGCTCCAGCCAGGCGAACCTGTTTACCTCCTGCGCGGCCGGAGTCGGCGCGCTCTGGGGGCCCTTGCATGGCGGTGCCAATGTACAGGTACTGAAAATGCTGGAGCATATTCACAAGGGAAAGATGACGCCGGAGGAATATGTGAGGCGTGCCAAGGACAAGACGAGCGGTGAACTCCTGATGGGGTTTGGTCACCGTGTCTACAAGAATTTTGATCCGCGCGCCGTCGTCTTGCAGCGCATGGCCGAAC
The DNA here is from genome assembly GCA_029859555.1 of Gammaproteobacteria bacterium. Classification (GTDB taxonomy): domain Bacteria; phylum Pseudomonadota; class Gammaproteobacteria; order UBA9214; family UBA9214; genus UBA9214. The sequence continues at coordinate 4,096 of JAOUCV010000099.1, read as the reverse complement.
GCCTGTTCAAGCACCAGCAAACCAATGATCCGTTGTTGAATATCGCACGAAAACTGGAAGAGATTGCGCTGAGTGACAGCTACTTTGTGGAACGCAATCTGTATCCGAATGTGGATTTCTACAGTGGCATCATCCTGCGTGCCATTGGTATACCGGTGAATATGTTTACAGTGATTTTTGCCATTGGTCGCTTGCCCGGCTGGATCGCCCACTGGGCCGAACAGAATGAATCCGTAACTTCGCGAATTGCACGTCCGCGGCAGATCTATACGGGTAACCCGGAAACAAAATATGTTTCGCTGCTTGAGGACTAAACCCGGCAACAGCCAGGTAGCTGATCAATGAGCCGCTCCATTGGCCCGCAGTTACGCAAACACTGGCAGCAGCTGCAACGCTTGCCAGCTGGCAAGTGGCTGTTCAGCTGGCTGCTGGGCCGCTTTGTTCCCTACACCGGCACCCTGGGGGCCTGTATCGAAGTGCTGGAACCCGGTCACAGCGTGGTACGCCTGTCCGACCGGCGCAAGGTGCGCAATCACCTGCGCTCGGTACATGCCATGGCGCTGGCGAATCTCGGGGAGATGGCCAGCGGGCTGGCACTGATGAACAGTCTGCCGGACAATGCGCGCGGCATACTCGCGGGTTTTAATATCGAATACCTGAAAAAGGCGCGTGGTGAACTGCTCGCCGAGTGTCGCTGTGAAGTACCTGCAAGCAACAGTGAAAGTGAAGTCAGCGTGCTGTGTGAAATCCGCAATACCGATGGCGATATTGTCACGGTGGCCAGGGCACAATGGTTGATCGGACCGGAGAAAAACTCCTGATGCCGTCGCAGTCGGGCCTGTGTGCAGCACTCGGTATTGAAGTACCGTTGATCTGCGGCGCCATGTACCCGTGCTCCAATCCGGAACTGGTGGCGGCGGTCTCGGAAGCGGGGGGTATCGGCATCGTACAGCCGCTAAGCCTGTCCTATGTGCATGGTTATGAATTCAGGGAAGGGTTGCGCTATATCCGTTCACTGACCGACAAGCCGATCGGCGTTAACCTCATTATTGAGGGCAGTTCGAAAAAATACCTTGAGCGGGTACATCAGTGGCTCGATATTTCACTGGAAGAACAGGTGCCGTTCCTGGTGACGGCGCTCGGCAAGCCGGACTGGGTCGTTGAGCAGGCAAAGCCGGCCGGGGTGACGGTGTACCACGATGTCACCAGTCGACACTGGGCCGAAAAAGCGCTGGATTGCGGTGTGGACGGATTTATTTGCGTGAATAACCGCGCCGGTGGCCATGCGGGCACACTCTCGCCACAGGCACTGCTGGAGGAAGTTGGTGCGCTTGGCAAGCCACTGGTGTGCGCCGGCGGTATTGGTAACGCTGCCGAATTTACCGCAGTGCTCGAAATGGGCTACACCGGCGCACAGCTGGGCACCCGTTTCATCGCAACCACCGAGTGCAAGGCACATCCCGATTACAAGCAGGCCATCGTGGCTGCCGGTGAACAGGACATCGTATTGTCCGAGAAGATATCCGGTGTGCCGGTGTCGGTGATCAATACGCCCTATATCGAAAGTGTCGGCACCCGTGCCGGCGGGTTTGCAAAGTGGATGTTGCGCGGCCGCAAGACCAAGCACTGGATGCGTACGTTTTATTCACTGCAATCCATCTGGAAGCTGAAGCGCGCGTCCCTGAGGGGTATGCAGTACAAGGATATATTCCAGGCAGGCAAGAGCGTCGCGGGCATCAACAGGATCAGCCCGGCGGCCGACATTGTGGCAGAGTACGCGCAGGCCCTGAAGAATGCACAATAGTGGTGTTTGTTGCATGTGTATGTACTGCGGGCAGACAGCTGTACTTCCTGAATGAACGGCCCGGTTGAAAATTCCGTGATTACATCAAAAAACAGTACCGCTGCAGCCTACCGGGTTGTCGTCAAGCCGGCTGACAAACGTGTACGGGTGGTGTTTGCCGGCATCACCGTCGCCGATAGTACAGATGCCCTGGAGCTGAACGAGACCCGCCTGCCGCCAGTCTATTATTTTCCGCAAAAAGATGTGCGCATGGACTATCTGCAGCGCACTGAACACCGTACCCACTGTCCGTTCAAGGGCAACGCCTCGTACTGGACTATCCGTTCCGGTGATACGCTGGCAGAGAACGTGGCGTGGGCCTATGAAAATCCACTGCAGGAGGCACAGGATATTTGTGGCTATCTTGCTTTCAGCTGGAGTGCCATGGAAGCCTGGTATGAAGATGAACAGCAGGTGCTGGAGCAGTTACAGGACACAACGCCTTCGAAACTGAACGTGTTTTCCGACTGGTTGCTGAGTGACGCCTGGAACGCGCCTTCTGCGCGCGAGCTGGTACGGCAACTGGGTGAATGCCTGTTTTCAGCCGGTGTAGCTGTGTGGCGTTTGCAGCTGTTGATTCGCACACTGCACCCGCAGTTGTTTGCTACCGGTTATACCTGGTGGCGTGTTAGCGGAGAGATCGAGACGTTTACTGCGGCACATGATGTGCTGGAGACAAGAGAGCACAAGGAAAGTCCGTATGCGCCCATCATGGATGGTGCCGGCGGGGTACGGCGTTCCCTTGAAGGTGATGGGCAGGATTTCGACTTTCCGGTTCTGAAAGACCTGCAGGCGAAAGGCGCGACTGATTATGTCGCCATGCCGTTGTTATTTTCGGACGGCCAGATAAATATCATCACCCTGGTTTCGGACCGCACGGGTGGTTTTTCCACTGCTGAGCTGGGCCAGTTGTACGAGATCCTGCCGGTATTGAGTCGCCTTTTTGAAGTGCATGCGCTGCGGCGCACTGCCATCACCCTGCTGGATACCTATCTCGGCAAGCATACCGGTCAACGGGTGCTGGAAGGTTCTATCAAGCGTGGCGATGGCGAAGATATTCATGCCGTCATCTGGTTTTGTGACCTGCGTGATTCCACTGCGCTTTCCGAGTTACTGCCGCGTGACGAATACCTGGAGATGCTCAACCAGTTTTTCGACTGCATGGCGGGTGCGGTGCTGGATCATGGCGGCGAAGTGCTGAAGTTTATTGGCGATGCCGTGCTGGCAATTTTTCCGATAGAAGACCCGCATAGTCCGGAGGCGGCCGGCCATGCAATCGAGGCTGCACAGGATGCGCAGCGGCGTATCGCGGCTATTAACCAGCAGCGTAGCGCATGTGCTGCAAAGGTCATTGGTTTCGGGGTGGGTATGCACATCGGCAACCTGATGTACGGCAATATCGGCACCTCGGGGCGACTGGATTTTACCGTGATCGGCTCGGCCGTGAACGAGGCTTCGCGCATCGAAAGTATGTGCAAGCCACTGGGTCAGACGATTCTTTTTTCAGACGAATTCGCCAGGCATTTTCCCGGCAAGCTGGTGTCGCTGGGTGTGCATACCCTGCGCGGTGTCAGCGTACCGCAGGAGTTGTTTACCTTGCTGCAGCCTGCGCACTGATTTCTGTTATCACAGGAACCTGGTTTTGAAACAGACCGGGCAAGGTCTGGCACGCTGCAATTATTTCTGCATATTGACGAAAGCGGCCTGAATACTGTCTACACGCCGGTCCTGTTTTTCAAGGCGGCGCTCGGGTGAGGTGGGTTCGGTCAGCTCATCTGGTCGGGAAAAGGCATTATCGAAGGATTTTCGACGGTTGGCAGACCTGGATCTTCTGTTTAGCATGAAGCGACCTCGCGGTTTCAATGGACTTCCTTGTCATTCTCATAATAAGACGGGACGATGAGCCGGCATATTGTCCTTTGGTACCAGGCTGTCATGGATCTGAAGTGGCAGCAGCAGAGAGGTGCTTGGTGAATTTGAAGGGGCTTCTGCAATCTCCAGCAGGCGGCCATTTTCCTCCTGGTTAATGCTGACTGGATAATCACTGTTGCGGATATTGTCATGATCAGCCGGCGTTGTGATTATAGTTGCTAGTATTCCGGCTGTTCCTGCAGTTCGCGCAGGGCGCGGAATAACAGGCGCGAAGCGCGCGGTGGCTGTTTGGTTTCATGCTCCTTGCGAGACTGCCGGACGAGTTTACGCAGGTGCTGCCGGTCAGCACGGGGAAATAATGCCAGTACGTCCGCCAGTGCA
>JAOUCV010000444.1 GCA_029859555.1 Gammaproteobacteria bacterium | reverse complement strand
TTAGGAAAGCGGGTACAGACCAGAATTACCGGGATCCATTATTGATTGCCCGGTCGGAAAACGTCGTCTGCCTGTTATTTTCCCCGCTGCTACTCAGGTCCCGCAAAAAGTCTGCCTGACCACCTCATCCGGTTCAGGTGGCTGCATGTAGCGATCCTTGCCTTGCTGCCGCGTGAACGGATGTTGCAACACCTCGTGCAGCGCATGGAACACCGAAAAATCGCCCTGATCTTCCGCGGCCCGAATCGCGGCTTCTATCTGGTGGTTGCGGGGAATGTAGACCGGGTTGACTGACTGCATGCTTGCCTGCCGCTGCTTGTCGGTCAGCATCTCCTCGCTTGCACGCTCGCGCCATTTAACCAGCCAGTCATCAAACTGTGCAGGGTCGACAAACAGGCGTCGTATGTCGTCATCTTTCTCTGATGCCTGTAGATTCAATTGTGATAAATGAAAAAACACCAGGGTAAAGTCCGCGTTATTGGCTGCCATCACATTGAATAAGGACTCGATAAGCGCCTTATCACTATCCGGCTTTGACGCAGCTGCTGCGTTCGACAAACCACATTTTGCGCGCATCCCCGTCAACCATGCCTGGTGGTATGTGTCCGCATAGGTTTTCAACACGCTTTGCGCAAGCTCTACGGCCGCATCAGAACTCTCTGCCAGCAAGGGCAAGAGTGTTTCAGCAAGGCGGGTTAAATTCCATAAACCGATGGCGGGTTGATTGCTATAGGCATAGCGCCCGTTTCGGTCGATGGCACTATAGACACGATCATGATCGTAGGCATCCATAAACGCACACGGCCCGTAATCAATCGTCTCGGCGGCGATTGACATATTATCGGTATTCATCACGCCATGAATAAAACCCAACTGCATCCAGCTGGCAATCAACGCGGCCTGGCCGTCAACAACGGCCTGCAATAAAGCCACGTAGGGCTGCTCCGAATCACGCAGCTGCGGGTAATTGCGTTCGATCACATAGTTTGCCAGCTCCCTTATCGATTCCACATCGTTGCTGGCAGAAAAATACTCGAAGCTGCCAACGCGAATAAAACTGGTCGCAACGCGCGTAATAATGCCACCGGGCAATAACTGCTCTCTCGCAACCTGCTCACCGGTCGTCACCGCCGCCAGTGCCCGCGTCGTCGGCACACCCAGCCTGGCCATCGCCTCACTGACCAGGTACTCGCGGAGCACCGGGCCCAATGCAGCACGGCCATCGCCGTTACGCGAATAAAAGGTGCGCCCGGAGCCTTTCAATTGAACATCAAGGCAAACACCGTCCGCAGCGGTCATATCGCCCAGTAAAATCGCACGGCCATCACCCAGTTGCGGCACAAAGTTGCCGAACTGATGACCCGCATAGGCCATGGCCAGTGGCTCGGCACCTCCGGGAACAACATTGCCCGCAAATATGTTGACGCCATCCTGTGTACCTAGCTCGTCAGTAGATAACCCCATTTCATTCGCCAGGGCCGCGTTGAATGCAATCAATGCAGGCGCGGCAACCGGTGTTGGCAGGGTCTTTTTATAGAAGGCTTCACCGAGCGCCAGGTATCGATTAGTAAAGGGTATCGGGTTCATATGATTGTTATTCAGGTGATAATAAATACTGTCAGTGCAGTTTTTCTGATGACATTAGAGCTAATTGTGCGCCGACACCTGTTTCTGTACCGGTTTCTTCCCGACCTTGAACGGGATATTGGCATTCGCCACATGATTATGACTGTCATAGCTGTAGGAAAACAATCGATATTCACCGTCATGTGCGGGCGCGGTAAATTCAATTTCAACACCATCTTGCAGCTGTCGGGTGACGAGAACATTCACCGGAAACTCTTCGGGTGCGTCTTCATGATGGCCACCCTGGCTGCGCACACGCACTTCGTCCATAAACAGCCACCTGGTCGTCAGTTCATCACCATCAGGATCACTGACAACTACTTTTGCCCGCGCCCTTTCCCGTGGTTTCAGGTATACACTTGATTCAGGTACCTGCCCGTTTATCGTGATGGCATACGACAAAGGGGCACGGTTGCCGGGGTAACTACCGGTCCATATTTTTGTTAATTCATCAATACGTGCGGTCTGCTCACCCGTGGCATTAAACATTCCATACCAGGTAGGCGTGCGCTCCTGTTTCTGTCCCCAGAGAAAGGCGAACGAGCCAACGATCTTACCTGTTTGATCGTTTAAAATGGCCTTGT
>JAOUCV010000443.1 GCA_029859555.1 Gammaproteobacteria bacterium | reverse complement strand
GTTTCCGGGTGATTAGCGTGGATCTGACGCCTGAAGATGCGCTGCGTATTAATGTCCTGCTGGCAAGCCAGATAGAGGCAATCCGGCTGGATGAATCGCGCATGACTCTGTTTGCGCTCTCTCAAAAAGGCGAAGCGAAGGTCAAGCTGAATCCCAACTGTCGTGATGATTCTTATCTGCGAAAGGTGCGCGAAACCCTCTCCAGCCATGTGCTGGGTTCACCCGGTGGCTATCCGGTCTATTTGAAACGCTGGACCCGTATGGGGCAGGCGCGTGACGAAGTGCTTGAATCACTGTTGATGCTGGGTGAGCCGGAAGCTGTTGTGGCGGTGGTCAATGCGACCGGTATTACCGATGAGCTTGCCCGCCGTGCCTGGTGGGCATCGCAAACGTCTGATAATGCCCGCTGTATGCTGCAGCAGGCAGCCGTAGTCAACGGCGAGATGGGACCTGTGCTGGCCGATTTTTTGATTGAGTTCCTGCCCTTTGAAGAGGATGCCTCCAGCCAGATAAAAACGGTCAGCCTGGTATTGCAGTCCGATCTTGTTGCTGAGGATGTTCGTACACGCTTGTGGGAGAAAGGGCGTCTCAAAAATGCCTACCTGGTCGGTTTTATGCAGACCTTGCCGGATGCCTTGCCTGTACAATGTGATGCGCATCCGGGTTACCAGGCTGTTTCCGGGAAACTGTCCGGGTTGCTGGCAGCGGACAATCCGTTTGCAGTGCAGCTGTGCCGGTTGCTGAGCCCGGCGGGTCAGGCTTACCTTGATTGTATGGCGGTTGTGCTGAAGAAACCCTCTAATCAGGATGTCATGGTAGAGTTGATGCATGCCATGGCAGCTTATTCCTGTTCGTTGCCGGTAACCATGCCGAGAAAATTTCATATAACCGATGTTGCGCGTCTGTCGGTTGAACCGCGAGGCGGGGCAGTGGTTGATGCGGAGGCCCTCGAGTATTTGCAGGCGTTGCTGGAGGCATTGCCCGACGGGGAGAACTATATACACGCAATGCTGTTTCTTGCCATGCTTGCAGAGCCGCTACTGGATCCGGTTTTTTCAAGAACCGATGCTATCGGTACCGTGATGCGCAAGAAACTGCAGCCGGTAACTGAACCTATTAATGAACAGATCAGAATTTTGAGGAATGCATGACTGATATTCGAATGTATTGCACGGCGTTTTGTCCCTACTGTGTGCGAGCCGAGACGTTATTGAAGAGCAAGGGTATCAGTGAGATCACCAAGATTATGGTGGACTCGGTTCCTGACGGCTTCAAGGATATGATGGAACTGACCGGCCGTCGAACAGTACCGCAAATTTATATCGGCGACCGGCACATCGGCGGCTTTGACGATCTGGCGGCGCTCGATCGTCAGGGTGGACTGGACCCGTTACTCGAGGCTGTCTGAGCACAGGCGCTTTTTTACGAAGGTAGATAAACAATGGATTACTTGCCGATATTTTTAAAAATTGAAGATCGTCCCTGCCTGGTTGTTGGCGCCGGCAAGGTGGCTGCCAGAAAAATCGCCTTGCTTGCCAGGGCGGGCGCACGCACCACGGTTGTTTCGCCGGTGGTTTGCGCGGAAGTAAAAGAACTGATCAAGCAGGACACTGTCAGTTGTATTGAAAGACAGTTCCGGGAAGAAGACATGGACGGGGTCGTTCTGGTTATTGCGGCAACCGATGATGAGGCGGTCAATCGTGGTATTTCGGCGCTGGCACATCAGCACCGGATACCGGTCAACGTTGTTAATGCGCCGAATGAGGGTAACTTTATCATGCCGTCGATTATTGATCGCTCTCCTGTGCAGGTTGCGATTTCCACCGGTGGTGCCTCACCGGTACTCGCGCGACTGCTGCGTGCCCGTCTGGAGAGTTTTATCCCGGCGGCTTACGGGCGACTGGCACACCTGGTGAATGACTATCGAGACAGTGTAAAAAAGCATTTTTCGAACAGCGGGCAACGCCGCTACTTCTGGGAAAACATACTGCAGGGAAGAGTGGCCGAACTGTTGTTTGCAGGTCATGAGGAAAAGGCGCGGGCTGCGCTGGAAGAAGCCATTGAAGATACGGATGTGCATTACGACAGTAGCGGCGAAGTGTATCTGGTGGGAGCCGGTCCCGGTGATCCTGATCTGATTACATTCAGGGCTATGCGCCTGATGCAGCAGGCCGATGTGGTGGTATACGACCGGCTGGTATCGGAGCCGGTGC